>CAZJJL010000058.1:4923-8724 GCA_964546325.1 uncultured Planctomycetales bacterium
TTAACGATTCATTCATCGTATAAGAATTCAAGAGCTCGGTATTGAGTTTGCGCATCTTCATTGAAGCGTGCCGCATATAATCTTTGAGCATAAAATGCCGCCCTAAAAGCTGCTCTTTCAACTGTTTCTCCTGATCAAGCTCACTGATAAGTTTCTGACGGTCAAGCTCAAGCGCGGTAAGACGTTCTTCAGTCTGACGCAAAGCGGCGCGCAATTCAAAAAGCTTGCGCACGCTCACGACATATTGGAATACGCAAAAGATAGTGATACCGGTAAGAAAAGCAATAATAATGATTTTTATATTTTTCATATGTAGGCTCCGTAAATACATATTATACAAACAGATACGGAAAAGGCAAGGAAATTATATATAAACGGTTACGGCGTTCTGTAAACGCCCCAAAAACCGTTAACCGCGTACCAGGAACCGCAAACCGGACTATGAACCCCCTGCGCGACGTTCTTGTCGTTCCGCAAGGATCTTCGCTGCTATTTCCCCGGGGACCTCCTGGTAATTGCGAAAATGCATCGAGGCATTCGCTCTGCCGCTGCTTAAAGAACGAAACATCGTGGCATACCCGAACATTTCCGAAAGCGGCGCTTCTGCCTGAATGATTTTTTGGTTCCCTTTAGTCTCCATGCTCATGATCTTACCCCGGCGCTGACAGATATTCCCGACAATCGCGCTCACATATTCTTACGGTGTCGTAACTTCCACGAACATGCACGGTTCAAGAAGCACGGGATCGGCACGCATGAATCCTTCCTTGAAACCGCCGATCGCGGCAAGCTTAAACGCAAGCTCCGATGAATCAACATCATGATAGGACCCGTCCGTCAACGTTACGGTAATGTCAACAACGGGATATCCGGCATATACGCCGTTACGCATTACCTCAAGGACGCCTTTCTCCACCGCAGGAATGAACTGACGCGGGATCGCACCACCCTTTATACTATTAATGAATTCAAAACCCTTCCCCGCTTCAACAGGCGCAAGCTCCATAACAACATGACCATATTGGCCGCGGCCACCTGACTGCTTGACATGTTTATATTCGGCAGTGGCTGTTTTCCTAATCGTCTCCCGGTACGCAACTTTCGGCTGACCTACCACGCAGGAAACTCCAAATTCTTCTTTAAGGCGGTCAACGATAATTTCCAAATGCAATTCTCCCATTCCCGTAAGGATCGTCTCTTTTGTCTCCTCATCGCTCTCGACTTTAAAGGTAGGGTCCTCCTCCGTCAATCGGGCCAGTCCTTTCCCGAGCTTATCCTGGTCAGCACGGCTTGCCGGCGTAATACTCATCGATACAACGGGCACCGGAAATTCAATCGCCTCTAAAAGAATCGGATGCTCCTCATCGCAGAGCGTATCTCCGGTAACGGTATTTGATAAACCGATCACCGCAACGATCTCGCCTGCTATTGCCGATTCCCGCGCCTGACGCTGATTCGCATGCATTTGCACGATCCTGCCGATACGTTCGCGCTTTCCTTTCGTAGCGTTCAAAACATAGGTGCCTGTCTCTAAAATACCCGAATATATCCTGACATACACGAGCTTCCCCATGTGCGGATCAGCCTGAATTTTAAACGCTAACCCGGTAAACGGCTCAGCAGGATCAGGTTTGCGTTCGACGGTAATTGATGCGTCGGATACATCATGCCCGATAACCGCAGGTACATCCAAAGGAGAGGGCAGAAAAAGCGTCACCGCATCCAATAATTTTTGCACCCCTTTATTTTTAAACGATGCGCCGCAAAGAACAGGGATCATCGTATTGGTAACCGTACCTTTTCGTATTGCCACTATCAACTCATCGGACGTGATGCTCTCTTTATGTTCCAGGAACTTTTTCATTAATGCTTCATCGGAGCTGGCGACCTTTTCAAGCATAGCATCCCGATGTTGCTTTGCCGGTTCAAGAAGCTCCGCGGGGATATCTTCGACACGATAATTCTTTCCCATAGACTCATCGTCATAAAAATACGCCTTCATCTCCAGCAGATCGACAACACCTTTAAAATTCTCTTCCGCTCCGATAGGAATCTCAAGAAGAATTACATTACCCCCCAATTCTTTTTCTATGCCGGCAACAACCGCAAAAAAATCGGCACCCGTGCGATCCATTTTATTAATAAAGGCGATCTTAGGGACATTATATTTATTGGACTGGTGCCACACTGTTTCCGATTGCGGTTCAACCCCGCCAACCGCGCAGAAAACCGCGACTGCTCCGTCAAGAACACGCAAAGAACGCTCAACTTCCACGGTGAAATCAACGTGCCCCGGAGTGTCGATAATATTAATACGATACCCGTTCCATTGGCACGTCGTCGCCGCAGACGTAATCGTAATCCCCCGTTCCTGCTCTTGTTTCATCCAATCCATCGTTGCCTTACCATCATGGACTTCCCCGATCTTATGGGAACGGCCGGTATAATAGAGGATCCGTTCGGTTGTCGTCGTTTTACCCGCATCTATATGCGCCATAATACCGATATTGCGCACTTTTGAAAGATCGATATCCCCTGACGGTGTCTTCACTTTTTCGGTTGCATCTGAAAGACTCGGGGTCTCAGGAGTAACAGGCTCCTCAACAGGCGAAGTTTCCGCAGGCTGCGGCGCAACCGCTTCAGTCGGAACATCAGGAACATCCGTTACCTTCACATCAACGCTTTCCGGCGTTTCCCCGGGTTCAGTCGGATGATCCGCACCGTCCGGCACAGGCTCAGAGATATGTGGCTCTTCCGGAACTTCCGCATCTTTTACGACCGAAGGCTCTTGCGACACCGCTCCTTCTTCCGGCATCTGCGGACCAGATACTTCCTTCTCAACAACAGGCCCTGCGTTTTCCAACTCCTCTTTTTCCTGTAGCTCCTGATTCAAAGGAAGCGCAACCTCTCCTTCCGTTTTCTGCGCGGAAGAAACTTCTTCTGCCTGTGGAACAACCGGTTCGGAAGGAACGCTCTCCGAACGTTTCTCTTCCAACGCGCTCGAACGTAACCGCGCGATCTCCTCATGCAACGCCTGCATCTTTTCTTCCTTAACGCCTAATTCTTTTTCAAGCTCGGTAAACTCATCATTAAGCTTGTTAAATTCTTCCTTCGGCACCCATTCGCTTTTCGCCAAAGTGCGTTTCATATCTTCAAGTTCGCGCCGGGCAGTTTCTAATTCTTTCGTATCGCGTTCAATCTTATGCCGCATGATCTGCCCCTGCTCGGTCAACTCTTTGATCTTAGCATCGTACTCCGAAATAGTCCCCGTAGTCTGGCGCAAGGAACGGGAGGGGTCGGCATTTTTTTCGGACTCCCTCTGCAGCCCCAGCTCTTTATCAATAAAACGGTTTTTTTACTCTTCTGTCTCGCTCCGGAACTTCCGGATACTTTCCTCGCTTTTTTCCACCCACTGCTGCCGACGCGCAACCTCTTCATGCAACTGCGCTTCGCTTTTTTTAAGGAGCTCCAGTTCCTGCTCAAGATCGGCATATTTACTGGTGAGCGCTTCAAGTTCAAGGGAAGCCGACGGAGACTCTTCTTTTTTTGAAACGATCGCAGGCTGAGGCCGAACATACGGAGGAGGTTTCGGAGGTCCGGGAATTTTCTTTTTTGATTCATACCGAGGCTGTTCCGAAGGCATAATACCGATGATCACCAAAACAACCGTAATGACCGCCAGTATCGCCAAGAGTATGAACATTGACTGCGTTTGCATTAGTCAGCCCACATGGAGAGATGCTGACCGTCGTCAAACCAAAGCGGGATTTTTTTCAGAGGATTTATAACATAGGTCGCGCG
>CAZJJL010000059.1:0-5311 GCA_964546325.1 uncultured Planctomycetales bacterium
ACCCATCCGTATGCTCCCGACCGTATCCGTGTCATTAAACAGGAATTGGGGGAGCAAATCGGATTCGACGATTATATTAATACGGAAGATACTCCTCATGGTCAGCAGCGCTAAAAAATTTTTTATTGCTCTTGTAGTCATTCTAATCTGCACGGGAAGCGGGTTTGCTTCCGACACTCCTTTCGGGACTCTTGAATTCCTCAGTTGGAACCATTCGTGGAATAATTACAAATATCCCGATGAGCGGTCTTTGAAAAAAGTTTTTTCGCTCATGAAGGAGGCGGGCGTGAGTTGGGTACGTATGGATTTTCTCTGGGAAGATATCGAGCCTCGTCCGGGAGAGTTCCATTACGCTACCTATGACCGTATTGTCGAGCTGGCGTCGTCGTATGGCATTCATATATTGGGTATTATGAGTTACAGCGCTTCGTGGGCAGGGCGTTCGTGGAATAGCCCTCCGTATGATGATGAGACATTCGTTCATTTTACGGCAAGCCTGATACAGCGATATAAAGGAAAGGTTACCCATTGGGAAATATGGAATGAGCCGGATGATCCGACGTATTTTTCTCCTCAGGATGGGATGGTGCGGTATACGGCACTCCTTAAAAAAGTGTATCGCCGCGCCAAAGAAGTGAACCGGGAGTGTGTGATCTTAACGGGGGGGCTTTCTAAGAGCCCGGTATTCTCTTTGAAGGAAATATACAAAAATGGCGGTAAGGGGTATTTTGATATTCTGGCAATTCATCCGTTTGCCAACCCGCGTAATGAATACGCCGTTTCGCGCGTGCGAGGTCTTTATCGCGGCTGCCGAAAAGTGATGAAAGAGAACGGGGATGAAGGCAAAAAGATCTGGTTTACCGAGATCGGTTGCCCCGGGGTAAAAGCTCCGGGCCCTCAGAACAGCTGGTGGGAAGGAAGAAGCCCGACGGAAAAAGAGCAGGCAGCGTGGGTGAAATATATCTTTACCGAATGTATCACGTATGAGGGTGTTGAAAAGATCTTTTGGGCTTTTTTCCGGGATACCAACGATCATTTTCATAATGGGGTCGATGAATTTGGCCTTGTGCGTTGGGATTTCAGTAAGAAGCCGGCGTTTTTCGCGTACAAGAATTGCAGCTTAAAATGGAAAAAGACGCATAGTGGTAGTCTCAGAGGAGGGATGAAATGACGGTTTCACGTTCGACGATTATCTTCAGCAGCCTTGTGTTGATATTGTTATGCCATGTATTTTTCTTTTTTGGTAACAACGTCATTCAATTTACCAATCCAGACGAGGTTTTTTATTCGCAGACAGCCAAGGAGATGATGAAACATAATTCCTGGCTAACCCCGTATTTGTTCGATAAGCCGCAGTTCGAGAAGCCTATAATGACGTATTGGTTGCTGCGTATTGCTTTTGAGGCCGGGGGGGTTACACCGTTCGCCGCCCGTTTCTTTCCCGCCTTGTTCGCCTCCATCGGTATTATCGCTATCTATATGTTTGGGATACTTGCGTTCCGGGATAATAAAAAAGCATTTCTTTCGGCGCTGGTAATGATGTCTTCTGCTTTTTACATCGGGCTTGCCCGGACGGTTTTCACGGATATGATCTTCACGGTTTTTATCCTTTTATCGATGCTTTCTTTTTACGGGGCGTATACGACGCCTGCCCGCAAAAGCCATGGGATAGTTTGGTTCTTTGTTTTTGCCGCGTGCGCGACATTGACCAAGGGGCCAATGGGGTTGGGGCTTCCTGTTGTTGCGATAGTTCTATTTCTTGCGCTGCGTAAAGACCTTTCTTTTATGAAAACAAGCGCAGTTATTTGGGGAGTCATCCTGTTTTGCGTTATGGCGGTTCCCTGGTATGCCTTGATGATCAAATGGTATGGCCGTGATTTTATACAGGAATTTTTCTATAACGACCATTGGCGCAGGTTGATCGAGGCAGAACATCGTAAGCTCGATCGCTGGCATTTTTATCCGGCGTCGACGATCGGAGCTTTCTTCCCCTGGAGTTTGTTTTTAGTGACCGCGTTTGTCTTTTATCTGAAAGATCTCTGGCGTAAAAAAGAAGCATTCTCTCTTTTTCTGGCTTGTTGGATAGGGGTGATGTTCGTTCTCTTCCAGGCAGCGCACTCGAAATTGTTAAGTTATATATTCCCGTTCTTTCCGGCGTTAGCTCTTATCACCGGTAATTTTCTTGCTGAGCGTGAGCGCGCAAAAGGAAAGCTGATATTCGGACTGTCTTTAGCAACGGCGATCTTTCTTGTGATATTTCCGGTTGGGTTGGTGATCGCAGCGTATCAGTTCCCGCAGTTCATTCCTTCGGTAAAACCGATCTATTTTTGCGCGGCTATTTTGGCGGTGTATGCGGTAATCACGCTGGTATTTGTCCTGAAACGCGCCTTTAGATATTTTTATTATTGCGCAAGTTTGATCTTGCCGCTTCTTTTAGCGTGCGCATTCTCGATGGCTCCCGCGTATGATGCCTATGTTACTTCAAAACAGCCTTCGGAATTCTTAATGAAGAACTATCGGGTGCATGGCATGATCTTGTGTTCTAAGAAGATGGCGCGCGGCGTGCGTTTTTATACCGATAGGGATGTGGCTGTCGAGGATATTAACGGGGAAGGGTATTTTAGCCCCCACCCGTTAGTGCATAATCAGACGGTTGAGGAGGCGCGGGCATTTTTGGCGACACAGCCGGAAACGTACTGCATCCTTAATAAGTCCGATGCGCGTGATCTCAAGGAATCTGTCGCCGGACCGGATTTTCGTGTCGAATTCCTGAAAATCATCGGGCAGACGTATGTAGTCAGGATCACGAAGAAGTAAGATATAAAGGGGTTAGAAAGCATAAGAACGGCTCTTGTATTGAGCCGTTCTTTTTTTATGCGACTGATCATTAGTGCTATTTACTCCGACACCTAAGCACTCGCAAATTTCTATGAAATTTGCTCGTAGGCGCGGAGTAAATTCGCGGACGCGGCGAGAATATAATTACTGCCGCTATAATTTACGTTCACTTCGTTCCGTAAATTATCCGCTCATTTATGCGGGAGGAGGGACTTGAACCCTCATGACTTGCGTCACTGGCTTCTGAGACCAGCGCGTCTGCCAATTCCGCCACCCCCGCGTAAGGGTTAAGTATAGCGTAGTAGGGCGGGGCTGTCAATTATTTAGGGCGCACTTCTTGTATACCTCTGCTTGCCCAGATCACCAGCAAGAAATAGGCAGGGACCGCATAACGGGAACAAACGGTTGTGATCATGTAAGGCAGGGAAAAACAGAGTATTATCCCGCATGTCAATAAAATAAGCCATCGCCGTTTTCTCTCCAACCACCCTCCTCTGCTTGCGCAGAGACGGAGAAAAACGTAAGGAACCGAAAAAGCGAGGTTCTCTAAGAGCGTGCGGTGCGAGTCCAAAGGTTGACGGGTATTGGAGTCAGTGCCGATCCTTTTATGATACGGTGTTAATCGCGGGCTCCAGAGATAGGCGAACTTGGTAACGCTGTTTAAGGCGACCTTTCGTACGCCGATCTCGCGTAATTCATGGAGCGCGATCTTTTTGAATGCTTGTGTTTGTTCGTAGTCATTTTTTTCATGCGGCCACATTTGCGGAGCGGCAAGAGGAAAGAGGTTATCGAAACTGTATTGAGGGTATATTGCGAATGCGTGGGGGTGATTCCCGGCGTACACCGTTTCCCAGAAGGCGATTTGGCCTGCAGCGTAATGTTTGAATGAGCGTTTATTATACACGATCCAGGGAGTTACGCAGAGCATGAAGATACAAAAGAACAGAAGCGTATGGATCATGTGTATACGCGCAAGCTTTTTATTGATACAAGCGGTAGTCATCATGAAAACGCTGATAAAGAGGGGAACAAGTGCGACTGTCGGCCTGGTCAGATACGCGCATCCCGAGAGGACCCCTGCATATATGATGAGCTGTCTTTTGTCGGGGGTTTCCCAGGCTTTCCAAAGCAGAACGATTGCCGCAAGTACCCATAGTGTCGCCAGTCCGCTTTCACTTGCTACTTCCTGCCAGGCAAGATACGGTATGATCGCGTAAAGGATCCCTGCGATTAGCGCTGCTTTTCTGCCAAATAGTTTATACGATATCCATGCGCATAAGAGAGCGTTCCCTGCCCCAATAATTGCGGTAAAAATAACAAAGACAATAGGTTCTGCGCCAAAGCAAAAAGATATGAAGGCTATGATGAGCGGATACAGGGGTGTCCGGTACATTGTTGGGTGGATACCGTCAAGTGTGTATGTTTTGAGGGTGAGGATATTATGCGCGATACGGAAGAAATCGCTCTGGAAAGTCGGATGGATCAGCACATTAAATGCCAGTCGAATGACTAAGGCAAAAGCAAAGACAAGAAGGAGTAGTGAAGGCATCGGGATTTGCTTTTTATCGCGCGTGTTAGTCATTGTTTAAGAATAACATAGAATAAAATAGCGGTCAAATATGAATTGCGAGCTTCTTTTTTTGCTGTTATAATATTTGTCCATTATGTATACTCGTTTAAGCGCGTTTTTTATAAAGATAGTGTATTTTTGCCAAGGGGTTATTGCGCCCAAGCTTGCGGCATGTCCGTATTGTAAAAGCTCCCGTTTTGAGGTGGTTTCTGCAAAAGGATTTGTGATACAGGTTTGTTTTTGTAAGGATTGTTATTTGTATTGGATGAATCCTATCTTTGCGTTTCCGTTCTTTTATGACCTGTTATACCGGGAGAAGGGGATTGCTGCGGTCACAAGTCCGAAGAAGGCTCAAAACATTATACGCTACCATTCCTATGATGAACATATCGATTCTCGGCCGATTATTCGTCTTTTGGCACGTATGGTGCCCGGAAGAAGGCTTCTTGAGGTCGGGTGTTCATGGGGCTATTTTTTAGCGCAAGCGCAAGAACAGGAGTTCGGCTTTCACGCTACGGGCGTTGAAGTTTCTGAGAGGCGCAGGAAACTTGCAAAAAAAATCTTTGGACTTACGGTTGTCCCCTCTGCCCAGGAACTTATTGCGCAGCATAAAACATTCGATGTTATTTTTTGCAGGCAAACCTTAGAGCATCTCGGAGATTATCTGAGGACTGTTTTTTCCGATATGCATGCGTTGCTTGCTGCAGACGGTGTTGTCGTTATCGAAGTCCCCCGATTGCATCCGGAACGAGGGAAACAGGGTTTTCGGATCATGGGCGCGGTGCATCCGTTCGGTTTTACCCGTGAATTCTTTTTGAAGAATATGCCGCTTCAGGGTTTTTCGGTAACGGTGCAGAACAGTTATTCAGAAGAGGATATGGATTGGTTCCTGGTTGTTATTTT
>CAZJJL010000059.1:5321-8568 GCA_964546325.1 uncultured Planctomycetales bacterium
ATTTTAAAGAAGAGAGGATAAATGTTTTTCGAATCGTTTTTGGTCACTGCAAAAGGCGTGAGTCAGATATTCTTGCTTGGCGCGGTAGGCTATTTTTTGATGAAAAAAGAGTTCCTCGGAGAAGCGTGCCTTGTTACGATCAGCAGGCTTTCTATGGAAGTCACGTTGCCGGCGATGATCTTTTGTCAGCTGACCCGGGATTTTAGTTTTCGCGCGTATCCGCATTGGTGGGCGTTCCCGTTGATGAGTTTGGCTATTACGGTGCTTGGGATCGCCGTAGGCTCCGTATTCCTGGGATTTTTCAAGGGACGACAGCATAAGATGCAATTCTTGAGCCTTGTTGCTTTTCAGAACTCGGGGTTCTTGCCGATAGCTTTGGTTGCGGCTCTTTTGCCTGCGGACCAGGTCAATACCATGTTCATTTATCTGTTCTTATTCCTTTTAGGGTTCAACCTGGCACTTTTTTCTCTGGGTGTTTATATGTTGACCTTTTCGAAAGAGACAAAATTCGAGTTGCAGAGCCTTTTGAGCGCGCCGGTGATCGCAACTCTTTTGAGTTTGTTTTTGGTGGCTCTGGGAGTGGGGAAATCCGTGCCGGGGTTCTTGTATAAACCGCTTAAAATGCTGGGTGATTGCACTATCCCTCTTGCAATGTTAGTGGTGGGAGGAAACCTTGCGCAGATCCGCGCGCATCTCATCCATAAACGGGCGATGGTCTTGCTTTCCTTGGTAAAGCTGATCATTCTGCCGCTCGTAGGGATCGCGCTTTGTTTTGTATTTAAGATGCCTCGTTTGGTCGGGCTCTTGTTTGTCCTGCAGCTTGCGGTCCCTTCAGCCGTGACATCGTCGGTCATTGTCAGGCAATACCATAAAGAGGACCTTTTATTGAGCCAGGGGATCTTTGTGACGCATATCATAAGCATTATCACGATCCCGATATTTTTGAGTTTGTATTTTACTCTTGGCATGTTACAATGAACGGTACGATAGCAACGAATCGCAAGGCTTTTCGTGATTATGAAGTGCTCGAATCCATTGAATGCGGTATTGCGCTTATGGGAGGAGAGGTCAAGTCTTTGCGCGACAAACGCATCAGTCTGGATGAGAGTTTTGCCCGTATAGAAGATGATAGGGTCATACTCTACAGCGCCAATATAACGCCGTATGAACAGGCAAGTTATTTAAAGTCAGAGCCAACGCGGCAGCGGTTCCTTTTGCTTCACAAAGCGCAGATCGCGCGATTGAAAGAGAAGATGAACCAAAAAGGATTGGCGTTGGTCCCGTTGAAAATGTATTTTAACAGCCGTGGATATGCAAAAGTAGAACTTGCTCTTTGTAAAGGCAAAAAGCACTATGACCGCAGGGAAGATATCAAGAAACGTGATACCGATATGTACGTGCGCCGTCAGATGAAGAACCGCGCGCGGTAGCGTCAGCGGTTGTGCTTTTGTAAGGCCGCAGGTAGTTTTTGGGGGTGAATGGGCTCGACTTATGTTGGTCGGGTAAGAGGAGCATGCCGCGGACGCAGGGTGGGCCGCGTTACCAATCCTTGCAAACTATAAACGCGAACAATACACGTAATGTGTTCGCCAACACCGTCGCACCGAGGGTAACACCCCCGATGCCGATGATGGCTGGCGTCGCGCTCTTCGGACACAATTAGTCCGAAACTCTATTTGTCTGAGTCCACAGGATAGATAGAGTTACCTTTGTGGAATAGCCGGTTCTTGTTAATCTTTGGAGGCCCGGCGAGAGCAGGTAAAGATTGCTGCGTGCATAAGCTTGTTTATCGGCGTGTGCATGAGTAAGCGTAAATGATAATCTGAGCATGGAGCGCCTTTTATCGGTTCACGTAAGGACGCGGGTTCGATTCATATTGAGTCGCACCAGGAAGTAATTTCTGGTGAAAAACTCGGCTTATATCAGGGAAACCTTACAGAATTTGTGGGTTCGCAAATTGCTGAAGGTAATCCTGAGGGGTGAAAGCCCTGCAGAGACTTCTCCGTAAGGGGAGATGGGAGGTTCGCCGTTGGAAGAAATTGAAACAGCTTATTTGGCTGGAATCGTTGATGGCGAGGGAACAGTAACATTGGTACGGCATCATAAGAATGAGATGCCTGCGCCGTGTGTATCTGTTGCCAATAATAATTTGGAATTACTGAAATGGATTCAGGATCGATTAGGCGGGACAATCGTTTCAAAAAAGAAACGTAAGGCCTGGCACAGTGATTCCTACGCTTGGACGCTTCGTTCAAATAAAGCACTTCGATTTCTTAAAGAAATTGAGCGACATCTGATTGTTAAAAGACCACAAGCAGAGTTGATACTAAAGAAATACAAATCGGTGACGCATCGGGCGGGTAAATATACGTCTGATATGTTACGGAAGAAAATGAAGCTTGTGGCGGCTATCAGAAGGCTTAATCAACGGTAATATATGCTTTCCATAATACGCCGAGCTCCTTGAGAGATGCTTAAGGATGAAGAGATAGTCCACGCTGTCTGGTAACAGGCAGAGAACGTGTCCCGCCACCTCCATAAATGAGCAGACGATTTACGTCGACCTATTAAAAAGTCGACGTAAATCGTATTTCTGACGAAGTCAGGACGTCTGTAGATAATTCGGTATTGGAGCCATCCAGCATGGCATCACGTACTCAATGTTTTGAAATTTAATAATTATAATTGAGCTATAAGACATTTTTATAATACACGTGCAAACAATTTGGAAAAGAAGTTCTATCGTTGCGCTGTCGGTGCTTTTTTTTCTTTCCGGCTGCGCGACAGCGCCTGTGAGGCAGGTGTTGCCTACCTACACGCTGCACGGTATTACCTATGTGTCGCTTCCGGTTTTCTGCAGCCAGAAGGCGATACAATTGGATTACGATACGTACACGCGTTCGGCGATCTTGCGTAAGGGGCGCATGTCCGTTAATGTGCGCGTGGGTGATACCCTGGTTTTAGTCAATGGTGCTCCTGAACGTTTGCAGGACCCTGTTGATACGTATAACGGGGAAGTGGTTGTTCCGGTTTCCTTTAAAGAACGCATTGAGTCGGTGTTCAAAGAAGGCATTCCGGTCGCTCATCCGGTATTCAGTCAGACAAAGGTCAGGAAGATCATCGTTGATGCCGGTCACGGCGGCAATGACCCCGGCGCGATAGGCCGTTCCGGTTTGAAAGAAAAAGATGTGAACCTTGATATTGCCAAACGCCTGGCAAAGTTATTAAAAGACCGGGGCGCTGAAAT
>CAZJJL010000060.1:0-6720 GCA_964546325.1 uncultured Planctomycetales bacterium
TTCCGTCGGCAGAAGAGCATGAGAGGTTGCAGGCTGTTGATGTATTGCAAGCCCCGGCATGGCTGGTACAGGGTTTTTTAAAAGTGATCACTGTTTTTACAAGACCTGTTGCGGATACGTTTTCGGTGTACGGAAAGCAGGTGCGGAGGATATATGGGGCAGACTAATTATAGCGGCACTGAGCGACGCAGGTTCCGCCGCGTTAGAGTCGGTGTTACGGTCATTTATCGGAAAGAGGACCCGCCGGATGTGAGGATACGCACGGCGCAAGGCGAGCGGTCCGGATCGATGGTTGATATCAGTGTCGGCGGTATGGCTATTGTGACTGATGTTGAAGTTCCCAATGCCGAACATTTGCGGATACGCTTTACCCTTTCCGAGATCGAAGACAAGAGCGTTAATTTTTACGGCGATGTTGAGCTGTTGGGGCAGGTGCGTTCATGCGTTCCGTGTGAAGGTAAGATGTTCCGCGTAGGGATAGCGTTTGTTAATATCGACGAACGCAACCGTTTTGATATCGCCAATTTCGTGAACGCGGTCGAGCAGAGGTTGCAGGGAAGGGATTCCCCATAATTATTTTATTTCAAGTTAGGAGTGATGTGATGCCCTTGCGCGCGCGCAGGGGCTTTTTTATGGAGTAACGTGTTATGATCGGCACATCGTTACGTCAGAAAGCAGCGCTTTGCGCGGTAGGGATACTGGCATGTTTGTTAGTGCTGGAGATCGCGCTGCGCCTTGCCGGTATGACGATCGTCGCTCTCCAGCGTCAACGCAATTTTGCGGCTTGTTCGCAAGAAGCATTTCGCATTATGTGTGTCGGAGAGTCAACAACGGCGATGGGCGGAGAATTCTCGTATCCTGCTCAGCTTGAAAAGGCGCTTGATCGTTCGGGGTGCGATATCCGGTTTACGGTGATCAACGCCGGGTTGATCAACGCAAGAAGTTATACGGTGGTCGATCAACTTGAAGAGAATATAGCCCGTTATAAGCCGCGGATGGTTGTATCCATGCTGGGGATCAATGACGTGGGGAAATATGTGCATGTTTCTCATCCAACGTTTGGCATGCGTGTGCGCGATCTTTTCGTTTCTTTGCGCGTGTATAAGGTTTTTAAGAAGATCGCTCTTAATATCCGATCGCGACGTGAGAAAAAGCCTCAGCTTCTTAAACAGGATATCGTTCGTAACGGCGGCTCTGATATTCTTGGCCGCGCCCGGTATTTGTTAAGTAAGGGTGATTGGGATGGGGTAGAGACTCTGTTGCGCGCGGAGATCGAGAAGGATCCCGGTTATGCCGCGGCGTATTTAGAGCTTGGTAGGGCGTATAAAGTTCAGGGGAAGAAAGCAGAGGCCGAGACGTATTTATTAAAAGCAGTTGCGTTGGCCCCTCGCGTTCCCGACGGGTATTTTGAGCTTGCTATTCTTTACCGTAATGAGGCGCGTCCCGGTTCTTATCAAAGATCTGCCGCAATGTTCGCTAAACTGATCGAACTTGCGCCTGATAACCCCTGGTACACGATGGAATTAGCGGGATTGTACCGCTCGGGGAATGAGCTTCAAAAAGCAGCGGCAATGTTCGAGCGGACGCTTGAGCTTGATCCTACGATGAAGAGGGCATATGTTGAATTAGGCTGGATCGCGCGCCTTAGAAAAGAGTATGATAAAGGGATCGCGATCATTCAAAAGGGGATTTTCGTGCTTCCTAATGAAAGCGGCCTTTATGGCGAGCTTGCGTTGTTATATCGTGAATCAGGGCGGCCGCGTGAAGCCGCGCAGTATGCCCGGCGCGCGCGTGATCTGGAACGATCGCTGCTTCGTCAGAATACGATGCTCAGTTATGCCCGCATAGGGAAGATACTTGCTGACCGCGGCATTGTCTGGGTGGCAATGCAGTATCCTCTTCGGGATATCGGAGAGCTTCAAAAACTGGTAGGGGATCGCTCCGGCGTGATCTTTGTCGATAATAGTGTGAATTTTCAGGCGGCTTTAAGCCGCGGCAGGTATGACGATTATTTTACGGACCTTTTTGCCGGCGATTTCGGCCATTGCACGCCGCTGGGGAATGCCATGATCGCGGAAAACCTCGCGCGCCAGATCATACGGCGCTATGGTAAGCGGTCGTGTTTATGAAATCGTGCTTTACAGCGCAGCCTGGAGCGGGTATAATTAATCCCCTGCAAGCTCGGTTCTTTTGATGGTATCATAATAGATATGGTGGCTATAGCTCAATCGGTTAGAGCGTCTGACTGTGGCTCAGAAGGTTTGCGGGTTCGATCCCCGTTAGCCACCCCATATTTAATACTCTCAAATCAATATTAGAGAGGTTTTAGGCTATGATTACTAAAAGTGATCATAGCCTTTTTTATTCGTTTACGTTTCAAATGGTTACGAACTTTATTCCTTAGGCGGTGTTTGGTTTTAATAATTCCTCTCGACCTGATTAAAATCATTCTTTAGACTGCACCAAATATCCTTGGAATAGGCCCGATTTATCTCATAGTTTATCTAGGCTAGTTTATGGCTATTTTGGCTTTTTGGGCAGAAGGAGTGCAGCGAATTATAAGGATAAACTAGGAAATGCTATTTATTTAGAGAGAGTCTTGGAGAGCGTTTCCCAGAGGGAAAGCTGTTTTTCCCAGGAGATTTCTTCTGAGATCGGGCGGAGTTTGTATTCGGGGATCGAGGCGATCTTCTTTGAGTTACCCAGAAGAATTTCTTCCTGGATTTTAGGACATAGCAGTACTAAGTTGACCACTTGATTCAAGCGCTGTTGGCTTAAGTTGAGCCAGCCGGACAGTTCTTTTAAGCTTTTAGCCTTTCCGGTGTTGAGTAGCTCTTGGGCTTGGTGCGCTAAGAGAAGGTTCTGCCTTAGCTGTGGTTCTTTCTTTAGAGCGATCTCTTTGGTAGGCTGGTTTACTTTCTTTAGTTCGGTAACAGGCACATCGAAGCTGCGGGTTTTTCCGTTTGCGAAAGTGATCTCAAGCAGGCCTGTTCTGGCATCATAATTAACAGTCCTGATGAGTGAGTTAATAAGAGGTATCTTTTGATCAATAGTTAGCTGCTCCCACTGTTCTTTGCTAAGCCGCTTATCTTTGGTGACTTTGCCTACGAGTTCTACAACCTTCCGCTCTAACAAGCCTGCATTAAGTGCCCTGGTAGGGCAGCTTTTACGGCCTCTTTTTTGAGCCTTGGAACAAACATAGTAGTTATACTTAAAGCGCTGATTCTTGATGCAGTAGGCAATGTACATGCTGCTGTTGCAAGCCTTGCAGCGCATGATCCCGTTTAATAAGCCATTCTTTTTGTTGTTATGTCTGGGGATTTGTTTTGGAACATTCGTCTTCATGATTTCTTGAGCTTTATTATAGGTATCATCGTCGATAATTGCGCTTTGATCTCCGGGGTAGATCTGCCCGTGATAATGCACTCTGCCGGTATAAGTGGCACTTTTTATGATCAAGGCTATGGAGTTACTAGTGAAAGGAAGGCCTCCTCGAGGCTTACCTTTTAAAGAATTTCGCTGTTTAGTAACGTATCCCTGCTCATTTAAAAGTTGCGCAACTTTTAGAACAGATTTTTCTTTAATATAAGAAGCGAAGATCTCTTTAATAAGTTTTGCTTCTTCAGGATTTATAACTAGCCGGTGATTTTCTCGGTCAAGATCATATCCTAATGGAATGACTCCGCCAATCCATTTGCCCTTCTTTCTGGCAGCGCCCATTTTGTCGCGGGTGCGCTCGCTAATGATTTCGCGCTCGAATTGGGCAAAGGAGAGGAGGATGTTGAGGGTTAGCCGGCCCATGGATGTGTTGGTATTGAAGTGCTGCGTTACGGAAACAAATGCTACCTTGTTTTCGTCAAAGAATTCGAGCAGCTGCGTAAAGTCAAGAAGCGACCTGGAAAGACGGTCAACTTTGTAAACTATGACGCAGTCGATCTTGCTCATTTTAATATCGGCAATTAGCTTTTGTAAGGCAGGCCGTTCGGTATTGGCTCCAGTAAAGCCAGCATCATTATAGGTATCAGACAGGGGTATCCAACCTTCAGACTTTTGGCTTGCGATGTAACTCTCGGCAGATTCCCGCTGTGAGTCGAGGGAGGTAAAGTCTTTCTCGAGGTTGTCAGTAGTTGATACCCTGGTATAGATAGCGCAGCGTAATGTTTTCTTTTCAGAGTCTTTTTTGATTTCCATATTATTTATAGACCAAAGAAGCTGTATCCGCTCCAGTGGGCTCCGGTTATTTCTCCTGCTACAGCGGTAAGAGTCTTGAACTTCTTACCGTTATACTCGAATCCATTCTCAAGTACACGCACGATTAATTCTTGGTTTTTATATTTTTTGCGGATGATCGTCCCTGGGATAGGGAGCCGCTTATCTCTCAGGAAAGGTAAAGATTGAACTACTATTCCGGCAGACATGACTTGAGGCCGGAGAGCCTTGTTGTTTACAGGATCGTAACGCAGAATCAACTCTTCGAGTCTTGCTTTCGACTTTTTGGATAACCCTCCCAAGGATTGTTCCTGCAACTTGTAGGCTATGCGTTTTAGGAGATACATCTTGTTATCGCATGGGAGCTCTTTCAAGCCGAAGAGCTCCTTATATTTCTCCTGAATGTGTTCAGTTGAAAGTTGCTTCAAAACATCCAATTTCAGGTCGATTTCAGCCATGTTGCCTCCTAGTCGTATATAGCCATACGTTTCGACATATAGCAAGTCAATTCTGGGAGGTTAAAATGGCTTTGTAAGACAAGCTTTTCGGTGATAGAATGAAACCAAATTTGCATGTCTCCAGTAATATTTAACTTCAGAAAAAGTGAATACTGAAGTGGAGAATTAGGCTCAGGTAACGATTGCCCGGTTTTTCCGGTATCAATAATTTCGAGGATACATTTTTATGAACATGGCGCCAAAAATCGAGTTAATTAATTTACAGAAACAAATATCTTATTCGAGAGTGAAACCTTTTCTTAAATGGGCGGGAGGCAAAACGCAACTACTTGCTGAGCTGACCAAATATATCCCGCAAAAATTTGGGACATATTTTGAGCCTTTCGTTGGTGGTGGGGCGTTATTTTTTTATCTTCAGCCGAAGAAGGCTGTATTAGTGGACACAAATCCAGAATTGGTTAATTGTTACATTGTTGTTCGAGATGAACCGAAGAAGTTGATTGCTGTGTTGAAGAGAGGTTTTGTTAATAGCGAGGATTATTATTATAAGATTCGCGATCAAAGACCAGATGTTCTTGACCCTGTTATGAGAGCAGCGCGTTTTATTTATCTTAACAAAACTTGTTTTAACGGATTATACCGAGTTAATAAAGAAGGGTTCTTTAATGTTCCTTTTGGAAAGCGAGTAAACCCTTCAATTTGCGAGGAGAAGAAGTTGCTCGCGGCGCACCAGTCATTGCAGAGTGTTCAGATCATTTGTGACAGCTATGATAAGGTTGTCAGGGCTAGTGCTAAATCGGGTGATTTTGTATTTTTCGACCCTCCATATCATCCTGTAGGGGGGTATTCTGATTTTAAGAGATACACAAAAGAATTCTTTTATGAGGAAGATCATATTGCTCTGCGTGATCTTGTAAAAGATCTTGTTGATCGGGAGGTTTTTGTCTTATTGACGAACTCTAATACTGATTTTGTGCGAAGACTTTTTAGCGGGTTTGAATATAAGGTTATTAATACGCGGAGGAATATAAGTAGCAATGTAGAAACGCGAACCGGCCAGGATTTAATAGTTATAGCAACTTCCAAGAAAAAGAAAACATCGTCTTATCTTTCACTCCAGAGTGACCAGGTCTTAAAGAATTTCCCTGGGACAAGATTCATGGGGAGTAAATATAGGGTGCTGCCATTTATTTGGGATTGCGTCAAGGACTTGCCATTCAAGTCTGTGATTGATGCATTCTCGGGGAGTGGATGTGTTTCATACATGTTTAAGCAGGCGGGTAAACAAGTCATTAGTAACGATTTTATGCATTTTTGTAGTCATCTTACCACTGCTTTAATTGAAAACTCGGATGTTAGGCTAAATCGGAATGATATAAAGTTGCTTTTATCACCCAACAGTAAAAATAATGGCTTTATATCGAGAAACTTCAAAGGTCTTTATTTTACTGATAAAGAAAACACTTTTCTGGATTCCGCTAGGGCCAATGTTGATTTATTGAAGGATAAGTATAAGAAATCTATGGCATTAGCTGCTTTGGCTAGAGCGTGTCTTAAAAGACGCGCCCGCGGGATTTTTACTTTTGTTGGGGATCGCTATGATGATGGCAGAAGAGATATGAGGATGGCTCTTAGGGAACATTTTGAAGAGAATATTGAAGCGTTTAATAACGCTGTTTTTGACAATGGTCAACAGAATAGAGCCTGTAATGGTGATATTTTCAATTTGAACTTGAAAGCTGATCTGGTTTATTTTGATCCGCCTTATTTTACGTCTCAATCAGACAATGATTACTGCAGGAGGTATCATTTTGTAGAAGGCCTAGTACGAAAATGGGATGGGTTGGTTATTCAAGAACATACGAAAACGAAGAAATTTAAAAAATACGAGACGCCGTTTTCTACCAGAAATACAGTAGATAAAGCTTTTGATGATTTGTTTCGAAAGTTCAAAGATAGTATTTTAGTCGTTTCGTATTCTTCGAACTCTATTCCGTCGAAAGCAGGGCTCGTTGAGCTTCTTAGAAAATATAAAAATGAGGTTATTGTTCAT
>CAZJJL010000060.1:6782-8523 GCA_964546325.1 uncultured Planctomycetales bacterium
AGCATTTATATTCGTTCGGTACCCAAAGAAATAAGGTTGGACATAATGCCAATCGAGTATTGGAATATATCTTTGTTGCTTATTAATTGAGATTAAAATGCCCAAAGTATGGAACCTAGGTAATACAACAGTTAGGAATCCCAATCGTCTCAGGGAAGGCTTGATTCTTTTGTATGAAGAATTTAATGGTAAATTGTACGGGCCAGAGCAGGAAGGAAACTTCTCTCGAAGACTTAATGAAGTTGGTATTATTGATTCTGAAGGTACAAGTCCCGACTGGTTTGGGCGAAAGTGGCGTTCTGCTTTTGTTAAGTTGGGTTTTATAACTGAGAAATTCAGTCAAAAACAGAAAGCAATTTCGCAAAGGTTGTCAGAAGATTTTGGGTTTACTGATGCAGGTTATGAGGTGACTCCGGCAGGACATTTATTAATCGATGCGGATTCGTTAGGAGCAATTGAGGATATTTTTACAAGACAGTTGATTCAGCATGAAATATCATCGCCTCTCGAAGGTTCGTTCCCAGAGGGGAGCATGAAGCCCTTTATTCTATTCTTGCAAGTATTATACAAGCTTTATCGAGAGAATCAGCTTGGATTAAATAAGCTTGAAATCGCGACATTTATTCAGTTGTTTAGAAACCATACGCCATCGACCGCCGATGTGATTGTAAATGATGTTTTAGAATTTCGTAAGAAGCGAGCGGCTTGTCGGGATAAGAGAGAGAAAGATCGTTGCGATCAAGAAGCGTTGGAATCAGCTAGTCGTCTTAAGATAGAAGGTAGTGTCGCAGCTGATTCTCTGGGTGATTATGCGGACACGACCGTTCGGTACAGTAAGATGACTGGGTTAATTGCAGAGGTAGGCTCACGCGTTGTTATTCGTGAAACCAATATTGCTTTTATTGAAGCTGTTCTGGCGCGAGAACCGATATTTCTTGCGAATAGTGACCCTAGTAAATACTTAAAGATATTTTATTCAGGCGGAGCAATTCCTACTGATGATTATGTGTTTGCTCATCAGGAAATTAACCGGGTTAGTAAGCGACTTAAGGAGATGGGGAAAAATGTCCCGCAAGAATTGGTCACAAAAGCAGAGGGGGCTGATGTTAGAGGTTTGGAACAGATTAGGTATAAATTGCTGGAGCTCGTTAATCAATCGCAAGAAGAAATTTACGCCTTAAGCCAGCAAAAAGATGAATATATTAAAGAAATTCTGAATGGGTTGACGGCTTTTGGTATTAATGGCGCAAAACGCATGTTTAATGATCCCCCAGCGTATTTTGAGTGGATCGTGTGGCGATCTTTCCTTGCCATAGATCATATTGCTGTGCCTGTTCATGTAACGAGAAGGTTCCCGGTTGACGAGGATTTATTACCGCGCCATCCTGCTCCGGGAGGTGGCCCGGATATGCAGTTTGAGTTTAAGGATTTTATTTTAGTTGTTGAAGTTACTTTGAAGACATCCTCGAGACAGGAAGCAGATGAGGGAGAGCCGGTTAGAAGACATGTTGCTGGGGCAAGTCAAGATAACGAAAAAGATGTTTATGGTGTCTTTATAGCACCAACTATTGATACAAACACGGCTGAAACCTTCCGTGCTGGCGTATGGTATCACTATGATGAGGTGCGGCATCTCAAAATAGTTCCATTTTCAATAGAGCAATTCAGACTCATATTTTCAGCTTTGCTTAACAAGCGGTATACGCCCGGGGATTTGAGAGATCTTATTGATAAATGTTTA
>CAZJJL010000061.1:0-5722 GCA_964546325.1 uncultured Planctomycetales bacterium
GTCAATAGTCTGTGCGCTTGCCTCCTGGTTACTCTTTAAATCCAACAGCTGCACACGCATATTCACCGGAAACCGCGCAAAGATACGTTTATCTTCCATCGCCTCTTCTCCTTTCCTTTCGGCACCCTTCCCGCGTGAATCATCTGCAAGTAATTTTGGGAATTGCCTGCGCATGAACGCATAGATCTTAGCCTGACAATCATCAGACAAAGAATTAAAATATACTCCGTGCACATGCGTACTCCCCAAACACTTTACCCAGGAAATCCATACGCGAGCCTCAAAAGAACACTCCTCTGACAACTCAACCTTAAGCCTCATAAACGCGTCCTTTTGTAACGCAAACGGAAGGCACAGCTGCATTCCTTTTAGACTCATATTACTAATATGGCAACGCGCAGCATTGTGCGCTCCCTCAACCTGCACGCGAGCAGGATGCAAAATTTGCCAGCGCCTTATCCCTCTTCGTTCATGCATACCACTCACCGCCTTTCATAGAGAGCATTCCCATTATGGTCCATCTCTTTCTTCGCCATATACTTCATACATTGCATTAACTCTGCCTAATTGATTCACCGAAACTTCCCTTAAGGTAAACAGGGGAAAATAAAAACCCGGAACCTGCTGCATGCGCACCCAATCGCCTTCCATTTGAAAGCTTTCGGGATTGATACGGAAAAACGTCCTAGCATAGGGATCGTTAAGCGTATTAAAATAGGCGCCCGCAGCGGATTGCGTATCGCCTTCTACCACATACATTCCCGTTACATCCGCAAACACAAAACCACCTTCAGCGCAAACACGCAAAGATTCCCTCAGCGCAAAGGCTTTTTCAGAGACATACGCCATCACACACGAACCAAAAATGACAAAATCAAACGGCCCATCAAAAGGAATGCCATCATTAAGGTCGCAAAGCCTAAAATGCTCACCTGTAAGCCGTACAATATACCGCACCGCATCGTCATAAGAGATCTCAATCCCCTCCTGAGCGAAACGCGCAACAAGGTCACCAGGATCCTGATAGCGCAGATCTTCAAGACTGGTTGCCGTAACACAGACATCATCGCCAAAACGGTGCATCAACTCAAAAACCTCAAACCCTCGGCCGCACCCCAAAAAGAGTACTCTTGCCGGCTCATCCAAGCCCCAACTAAGATGCTCTTCTATCTTCCGCAGCAGGTCACCGTTATATTTTTCATTCACCGTATCGATCCCCCGGTTAACATATTCTTCGGGGCCATACGGATTGAGAAAACTATCCGATCTAACCGCCGATAACGGAAGACGGATGCGGACTATGGTTTTGTATTCCGCGCCCTCCTCGGTAACCGGGATAAACTCAAGCTTCCCGCCTCTGCCGGCAATCAACACATACGACCACAAAAGGCCGACATTATTGCCGCCTTCAAGCATGAAAAACCGCTGCCACCAGCCGGGCTTTTTGAGCGGTTCAATAAAAATCTCAGGCTGCTTATCGGGAACAATCCTTATCCCCACGCCGTTATCCCCGATCTCAATACAACAATCATCTGCCTCAACATAGCTGCGCAAAACAACCTGAGCTTCATCAACCCCTGAAACAACACAACTATCAAAAGCATCCTTCAGGAGCTCTTCTACAATAAAACTAAGCGGTTGCGACAGGACATACTCTTCTCTTGTTCTGCCATCTATCATGCCTTGCATCATGATCATCCTGCCTAGCCTCCTTGTTAAACGCCGAGAAAGAAGGCGCATAGCGCGCCCGAGGCCTTCCTGTTCAGGCAAAGACTCCAACGGATGCGCCCAGGAATACGGAAATCCCCGAAGTAATTCCTCCCTCTTTGCCTGACGGCTCTCAAAAGCGCGGTCATTTCTATGGCTATACCGGACCTCTCTTTCAAACCGATAATCGCTGCCCTGCCGCGCCGAAAGAGCGTCCGAAATTGTCTCCTCACCGATAATAGCCTGTTCTTGAACATCCCCGTCAAAACTAACAAGAGCCGGCGCCAACCAATGCTTTTTAAGATTTTCCGTCGTAAACGTATCCGCCATGCGCCTGGCATAATACGAAGCAACGAGCGGAGAATGCCGGTTCAAAAATGAAAAATCGCGAAGAAAATCATTCGGCAAAACCACTGAGTCGTTATAAGAGAATAGGACATCTCCGCAATCCAAAAGCTTAACCTCTCCATCCTCAAGGCTCTTACCGAAATTAGATAACTTGGGGTCACCGATAAAAGCCCCTGCCTGCCAACCGCCCTCAATTACCGCGATTAAGGCATCGACCAATCGATAGGCATCATCAAGCATACCCATGGAGATCACCGAGCAGAATACATCCCGCAACTCAACGCATCTTTCCTGCACCTCAATTTCATGGACTTGGATGGTCCTCTCCCAACGCATAACACTGATCCTTATGGCAACATCGCGCAACGAGCGCGTTGTTGCCATAAGAGCCCCCATTTTCTCGTCAACAAGAGGGATCATAGCCGGCTCCGGAACAAGGGGCCTTTGGGAATGCATAAATCGACGCGCCTTTAACCGTATCATTTCAAAAGAACCGCTTCTTAATAAACGTAACAGGCGCAATAAAAGAGGGAATTCCCAAAAGAAGATCTTGGGCCGGAAAAAGAAGTGCTCCATAAGCTCTTCCCATGGCTTTTTGGGGATCTTTGCCACGAACGCAAGAGAAAGATTCGCGTATACTTTCTTCTTAAACCCGTCATACCGGCCAATACGAAAAAACGGATGCTCTTGCAACTGACGACGGATACAATCTTCCGGCTGAAGGTCAAAACCGATTCCGCTTTCAGATCCTAAAAAAGATCGCTCTTTAGACCAAGCTTCAAGACGGCGGATCAATCTCGGCATAACAAAAACGACCAAAAGCAAGTACACTGCCGCGCATACAAAAACGGTCCATGGTTGCGCCAAAATCAAGATGCCCCAAAGGCTTAACCGCGCCATGATCTTCATTACGGCGAATCTCGATGAACTGCGCATACAGCGCCTGGCAAAAGCCTCGTTCTGCGCGTCAGATGAACCCGGATACGCCATCACCCGCGCTTCATGGATAAGGGTAACTATGCATTCGGAGTAATACTCGGGATCGTCAAGAAGAAGATGGTGCAGAAAAAGTTCGCCGTTGTAAAAAGAACCCCATATATAGGTAAAGGGACCTGCGCGGATAACGATCGTATCGCGGATCTTCTCTAATGCCGCGGTAACAAGCGCGTCGTAAGTTCCAACCCTGCGGATCGCTTCATTAACCGCATAGATAAGGTAATCGCTCTTTTCTGTAACCTCTTGCGCCTTAGCCAGGTCCCCTTGCGTCTGCTCTTCCGTAGGAGGATTGAACGGATCTTTGGCGCGGTGGGGATCAAGCGGTTGTAACTCTAAAGCGCGCTGAAGGATCCTGTCAAAAAAATGCCCGCATCCGGTAAAACGCTCATCGGCCTTGGTAACTTCACCTGCCTGATAACCCAATGAAAACTCGAATCCTCCGACTAAATCACCCCAAGAAGTTTCGTAACGTGCCGATAGAATAGTCCTGAGCCGCTCAAATCCAGGCAAAAAATCAAAAAGAACCAGCACAGATTTCCCACCTTGCATAACTGCCATACAGAGACATTGCACCCGTAAGCTTAAAGACCACCACCAAGCCAATTCTTCATCGGTGGCGCGATGAAAGATATCCTTGATCTCCGCGCGTAACACATTCATGATCCGCCTGGTTTCTGTCCCTCGCATAATAGCAACAAGCGCGATCGAACAGGCATAGACAATAAAATAGTTCTCTGAGCGTAACCCTTCCATTAATGCCTGCCGCTGGCCTTCAACAGCCTCATGTTTCAACGCCAATATCGCCGCGCAATAGCGCTTTTGATCAGCGCTCTTAAGAGGATCACGATATGATTCCCGCAATAGGCGAAAAAGAACGGGACCGCCTAATTTTTCGAAAATATCAAAACAGCGCTCATCGATAGACGGTTCATACCCAACCGCGCTGATTACAGCACGAATAACCTCTTCATCGCGATAATGAAGGCCGCGGCTACGACTTTTAGAAAGCATTTGTATCGTCGCAAGCGGCGTATGAAGCACATACCAAACATGGGGTTCAGAGGACACAGAACATTCACTTACACTATCACGGACCTCTTGTATTTTTCTGCTCCGGTGATATCTCTCCCCCGCGGCGATCACGCGGTCACGCCGGGCATCCATTGCCTTCTGAATCCGGTCCTCATCAGATTCATTGAAATAATAGGTGCTTGATCGTTTCTTCGCTTTTTCCCGGATCACCATTTCACACGGTATCCCCTCGAGTTCACCGGTATCAAGAGCGCGGCGCAATTCCTGCGGGGTAACTTCAAGCCGGCGCGCCATCTCCGGAAGCGTTACCAATGAGCTCGGATCGAACAGATCGACATACTCAACACCATCGACCGCCAGATCAGGCAACGATAAGAATAATACCTGCAGTTCAAAAACATCTTCTCCCTGTTTATATACCGGGATCTCAAAAACACGGTGCAGCGAACAGGGGCTTTGCATGCGCGCGAGGTTATCGACAAAATCATAGACCCAGAGGCAGGCTTTGCGAGGATGGGTGCGCAACCCGCGGCCGAATTGCTGGAGGTATAAAACATGCGAAAGGGTCGGCCGCGCCATCAAAAGCACGTCGGTTCGCGGAGAATCCCATCCTTCGGAAAGAAGCAAACAACTGGTAAGCACCTGGATCCTTCCCTCTTCATACGCGGCCAGGATATCGTTTAATTCCTCATCCTCCATACGGCCGTGCACGCACGCCGCGGAAATACCTGCGGCCCTGAACATCTCCGCAAGCGCTTCAGCGTGCCTGACTGTCACGCAAAAGGTAACGCAGGAAGCATCAGGCTTGATCGCGCGCGTATGCTCAAGGAACGTCTCAACAATAAGCTCATTGCGCTGCGGCACATTGATCAGCCGATCCAAGGCGAACATATTGAAATCTTCGCCGACCGTGCTCAGATACTCGGAGGCGATATTCGTATGCACCCGTACGCTGCGAACACTCGGCAAAACTCCCTGGTCAACCAATTCTTTCATGGAAACCCTGTGCGCGACTTCATCGAAGAAAATGCTGACATCGATCTTGTCAAAACGCAACGATGTTCCGGTAAGGCCAAGGAGGAAGCGAGGCTTCAAACGGCCGAGGATCGCCTGATATGTCCTTGTCGCCACACGATGGGCTTCATCAATGATCACGTATTTAAAGAGACCGGACGGGATCATTTCAAGGTTCTGAAGCGCAAACTGGCAACTCATTAAAACAACCTTATGCGTGCGCGTCAGCTTTTCTAAATTCTTAAGGTCTTTCTTGGTGACAATATACGGCCGGGCTTCGGGCCAAACATCGGAAAAACTCTCCAAGGCCTGCCTGCGAATAGTTTTAGTGTGGACCAGGTACAAGGTGCATGCGCCGAATCCCATGGCGTCAACAGCCGCGGTCATTGTTTTACCCGACGCGGTCGGATGATCGATAAGCGCCGAATGTTTTCCTTTTAAACGGACAGCTTCAAGCCTCTTCAAGGCTTCCGCCTGATGCTGCCATAATTCCAGGGAAGCTGACGGCCTTCTCCCCGGCTCAGGGAGTTCAAAATAGCGGTCATAATAACTGCTGAATTGTTCGCGGAAATTTTCGGCGGGCGGTAATTCTTCCTCGGGCCTCTCTGTCCCGGGAACGCATGTT
>CAZJJL010000061.1:5732-8488 GCA_964546325.1 uncultured Planctomycetales bacterium
GTCTTCTAAATGGCCAAGCTCATGCGCGATAAATTCACGGACAAGCGATTCGTCTTCACGCACCAACTCTTCGATAATAGCGATCGCTCGCTCTGTGGTAAAAAGATTAAGGCTGCGCGGATCACCGTTTTCATCGCGATACGTGCCGGGATGCGCGATCAAGATCCAATGCTGCGGGAAAAACACCCCTCTCATTTCCGCTTCTCTGCGCACTAAGTGATACATCTCTTCGTCCGGCGCCACCATGAGGTCAACGCCATGATAATGCGTTGTCGCAAAATTACTCAGCCAATTACCGACATTAACTTTCCGGTATTCTTCGGAATCCCGTTCAACCACGGTATCAGCGCGCAGCGAACCCAGCACGTCATTAAGGACCGTATGCTGGTCCTGATCGAACGAGAAAGCAACCCAATTTTTTGCGACACGGTCCCATTTCAATGCAAGCGCCGGGCCGCTCCTCTTGCCTGTATGAGGCGCATCTGAGAGCGGTATCCTTATCAAAGAACGCGTCCTCCCAAAGGCATCTGCTAACGCGTCGCCGCATGCTTGAACAACCTCCCTCGTATACTTTTTCGTCGTAAAACCTTCCGAAAACGCAACGTCAATACAGCACAAAGAATCAATATGCGACAGATACCGGCTAAAAAGCTCTTGATGGTACGCTAATACGCGCATCCGCTGCACGTCACTCGTACAATCAGCATAGCGGGGATCTGAATCGGAACAAAAAAACCAATCAAGATCAATGTCCAAACACGTTTCTTTTCCTTTAAAGGAAAGCTCCGCGAAGGCCTCGGGAGTAGAAACATAGTGCATCACAACATCACGAACAGCCGTTACCGCGATACCGCGCTTAAGATAATGCCTCCGGTATTCCTCATAAAGCTTTGCCTCAATAAAAAGAAGCCGATGTTCGCCATCTTCCACAAACTCGCCAAGCCGGTATATCTCCGATTGATACGGATCATCCCGGCGATCAAGCGGGAGCACCCAAACAATCTCATCGAACATGCCGTCATACACTGCCGGCGCAATAAACGAATCGCATCCGTACATGCGTTTCTCAGGGATAGATCCATCCGCATAGTGAGCGCTGCCAAGATCGGCATGATAATCAATGTGCACCAAAACCGCGGGTTTATCCCCGCAATACATCCGCCAGGTGTTATAGGCAAACCCATGGTTGTCAAATAGATCCGCGGGAACGATAAATTCCTGGCAAGGAACCATCGTATCAACTCCTGCCATCACTGCCGACGCTGCCAAAGCATACGACGTGCCCTGGTATGTGTCATCCGTATCGGGAATCCGCACGTCGTCATCGGTCAAAGGACGGGTTTTAAAACTATCCGGAGATAATGCCTCACCCGATTCTCCATGTTGGCGTAAAGGAGCAAGATCCGCATCGGTCAAGGGGCGGCTCATAGGTCGTCGTCCATGCCGAGATTCGGCAAAAGACATGAGCATCCCTTTAAGCATCAAAAAAACAAACGGCAGAATAACAAGGGGCAGAAGCATCCATATTACCTGCAAAAGCCTGTGAAAAAATCCCTCGTCATACGGAAAAAGATATCCGGCGAGCATGCCGATATATAAAACTATTGATAGAACAATCAAAAGCGGGAGAGTAACCCTCCCGCTATCCCGGGAACCGCGCCCACTACTCTTTGTTCCCCATTGCGAAAAATCAGGCAATGTCGGAGCCTTAACCGGTGTACCAACGCCGGGACTATCGGACTGAGTAGATCCCCCCGCATGCACTGATCCTCCGAACATGGCGCGTCGAACAAAAGAAACGAACACAGCTCTTGGTTGATCGGCCATATCGTAAAACTCATGAAATAACGCGATGAATCGCTCCCGGTCAAGATTACCGCACAAGCCGTTCTTCATCGCAACATACAACATAAGAAGAAACGACATCCTTTTATTACCGTCTGAAAAGGGATGCGCGTGCACTGCTATAAACGCGCTTGATCCCGCCACCCACGCAAGATCAACGCATGTTTCATTATTTTGCGCAAGATGCAAGAACAACTGCCGCATGATCGTCGGTATATACGAACAACTTACATGCACCATCCCGTTATCCCCGCGCCAAGAAGCATCGCAAGAACGATAGGCATTATCTCCATCACCATAGCTTGCATAATAGATCTGACGCAGCGCAAGCATCATATGTTCATCAAAGATATCCCCTTGTAAAACTCTTTGCCGCATATTTTCATAGGCAGCAAATAGCTCGGCTTGCTGAGAATCCGATAGCAACTCATCGGATTCTTGCGCAGGAACGCTCGTAGCAGTTAGAGACTCTTCACTATGCATACACGGTATTTGTGTCAAAAGTCCGCCCATCGCCGCGAACATCAAAAACTGCACCGCATGCCAATTATTCTCAAGACCATCTGCCAATTCTCGATCATCGAAAGATACCTTGCCCAGCACCCCGTCATATTCATACAACGCGCGGCTCAGGAGAATAACGGCATCGGCACACCTGCCTGCGCATAACGCAGCGATGCCTTGTAAAACGCGCGCATCGGCCATTTTAACGGTCATGCCCGAATTAACTAAGAACCGTAACCGTAAATGCTGACCTTCTCCCCGCATGTGCGCATACGCAGTAACTATTCCCTGAACGCACACATTAATTTTATCCAACGTATGCGCATGAGCGACTTCATCACGTTTTTCAGAAGGCCGCAAATAATACCCTTCCAACACTTCTGCGAATCCGTTAAAATCAGCATGTT
>CAZJJL010000062.1:0-4044 GCA_964546325.1 uncultured Planctomycetales bacterium
ATTGCGAATGGGTGATCATAGACGGCACAAGCGCAGAATATACCCATTATCATGAGCGTGTTCTTAAACTTGAGCAGTGGATAAAAACAACATTATGGGATGGTCAGCGTTTTATTGCCGGAAAGGACGATGCGACATTCGTTGCCGATGTATATGCTCTGGGATTTCTGACATTCGGGAATGATTATGCGGACTTGCTTGACAAGGAAAATGCGTTATTTGAAGCAGTATTCGGGAATATTTCGGGCATTGATATTGGGGGCCCCGAATTTCCTGCTACAGATGGGGTACAGTTTGAGTTTACCGCTCAGCTTGCTTTGGCATATCGTGTAAAAGAAAATAAGAAGGGAGACGCGCTCTTAGAAGAAATCAACAAAGGAGTTCGTATATCCGGTGATGCCGCATGGTTACCGCAGGCTACGAATCCTTCGACTTCTGCTTATGGTAACTGGTATTGGGATTCTAAGAATCCGGCTGTTGCTCCGGTGTGCTGGTATATTTTGCTGCAGAAAAAGCGTATTCCGCTTCCGCTGCGCAGCTATTATCATGCGCGTACGGCTTCATGGGGGAGTAGTAAGGTTGTATCAGTGGTTGCGTTGCCTGCCGTTTGTTTTATCCCGGTATTCTTGAGTAATGTTACTGCGGATATAGTGATCCTTGCGTTGACAGTGAGTTTCCTTCTTTATAGCGTTATCGGTGTCAGAGTTGCAGTATATCTTTTTAAGCAAAAAGGAAAATTTGATAAATGGCCGTTGCGGCACCAAAATGAATTCCTTGTTCACCTTCCGTGCCCCGTTGCAAAAGTTTTCATCAAAAGCTATTTCTTGCCTTCCGTGGCTGGTGGGAGAAAATGGCTCTTTTGCAACGGGGCGTGGCTGCCTGTTCGCCAACGTTTTTCTGGCGGAGTGGGGACAGGAAAATCCGCCGCAGCGGCCCGTATAACAGGAACATTACAAAAGGGAGGTGTGCTATGGATAAACTTCATTCGTTCGAAGACCTTGAGCTTATGCAGTTGGTTGTCGAATCTCCTGAATCGATGTACGCGTATGCGACTTTTAACAGCTATAGCACGATTTACGAGTTTCATATTCGTCGTGCCGGGGAGATTCTTGGAAAATGCGGGAATGCCTGGGCAGAACTCACGGAAGAAACTTCCGCAGCGATTCGCAGGCTCATCGCCATTCAAGGCAAGAATGTTCCCGTTTACTATGAAGGCAGGCAGGATTATTCGTGATCGTGTTCTTACTCCTGTCCGCGGGTATTTATTTTTGCTCTGCAAGAAAGCGGTTTCAATATTGCGCGAATTCAAGCATGATTGTTCCCGGTGCCACATTCTTCTTGATGATTTGGTGCATTATGCGCGGTTTTTTATCGTTCCTGCGCGGTATAAGCAATATACACATGTGGATGAGGAGAAGTTCGAATGTATCTTCCGAGATGTCAAAAAGAGGCCTCTTTTCTGGAGTGAGGTTGTTGCGATAAAATTTTTTGAAGACGCGCTCAATGATTTAGCTGCTCTCAAAAAAAAGTGGTTGTCGCATGAGAGGTATCCGTTTGTCTGTTGCTATATGGCTCCTGCTATTGAGAAAATTTTGCGGCAATACGAAATTCCATACCGTGTTGTAACCGCCTATGATTATCCTCATAAAAAGTCCGATCTTTTCTATGCCGATAGTCAGATTATTGCTTTGTGGGACGATTGGGATGAGCAGGCTCCGGTGCATAAATATTTCGTGATTACTATTGCCGGCGAAGATTTTGTTCTTGATTTAGCTGCCGATCAGTTTGTGCAGGTTAATCTTGAATTTGAAACAGCGCATGTTTCCGGCTTTGCCGATTTGGGTGTTTTTGTTATGCCGGTGAAAGAACTGTTTGAAAATTCCTGGCCGTATTCGACGAGCAGAAGGATTGATAATTCGGGAAAGGGTTCTTCCTTATTATGTGTTAATGCATGCGCTTCTAGCTTTCTTGTTTCAATAGGCGCCTGGTGGCCGATACTGTTTTTACCGGTTGTTTTAGCTATTTTGTCATCTATCAATCCTATCGGCCCGCCGTCATGGATGCATCGCTTATTCCCGCGCAGTGAATTACATCAGCCAACACGCGGTCAAAAAGTTTCTATCCCTGCCCAAAACCCTCAAACTACTCTTTTTGATCTCTCCGTATTTTTAAGCAAGCTCGGGACTATGAACGCTGAGCTTGCGGCGGGGCACATAATTATGGCTTCCTCTACACTTGACGCAATCGAGAAATTCGTAATATCCAAGCATGAAACGTTGCCGGTGGAAATGCGACAAGACGAGTATTTTGCGGTTGTCTTTAACAGGCTTGCGGAAAGTATCGTTGGGATTATCGCGCGTCTCCAGGAAGAAAAAGATAAAGAGCAAGGGCATTACCGCGAGTTATTCAATTTGCAGAAGCGTTTTATTGCGCTTAAAGAAAAGGTTGAAGGGATCCTTTCGGCAGGTCCATTACAGCTGTCGTCCCGCAGGCCTTCTGGTCTGGCATGTTTTAGCCTGATACCGTTTTTAGCGTCTTTGTTAGGCGCGGATAATGTGACACCGATTCTGAGCGGTTTCAGCCAGGGACTATTGGCTGCCATAGTTATGAATTTGGCATGCCTCAATATTTTTGCATGTGCGATCAGAGAGGCAAAGAACAAAAACGAAAAACGTAATTCCCGTAACTTAGGAGTGATTTTCCATGCCTATGTCATGGTTTTGACAGGTCTTATGGCAATGGTCATGGCTGTACCAAATTCGTTTGGATTTTTAGCTGGGGCGTTGTTACCTTCACTTATATGCATGGTTGTGTTGGCGTTAACGGCAAGAAACAGAGTTGTTGAAGGCGGAATGTTCTCGGCCATTTTGAGTTTTCTTACATTAGGAACGGTTCCGTTTGTAATAAGTAAAATAACAGGTTGCGGTTGGAAGAATAATTTATATATGATCCCATATCTTATCAGCCTTTTGCTTGGTTTATTCAGTAATTGGCATGGCTTGCGCAGGGAATATAAAATCAAAAATGATCCTGCTGGTTCGGCATTCTATTCGGTCGGGATTTTAGCGCTGGGCGGGATCCATTTTGATCCGGTTGTTTGTTTGGGCATTGGTGCGGTAAGTATGGTGTTGTTGCATGGGCAGCTGCGCAGGTATATTGAGGAAGTCAGTGCTTGGATGAGGGGAAAGGAGAGTGCAAGTATTGCCGCCCGAATTCTGACAAAGGTTCTTGATCAAGAAGTTGGGGTGTTTTTAGATGGAAAAGAGCATGCGCGCTTAGAGGAATCACGTTTGAGATGGGATGCGGTCCGTTGTTTACCGGGTACGGATAGTTTTAGGAGGAGAGAGGTTGAAATTGTTGCGGGTATCATGCGGGCGTCGGCATCTAACTTAGGCGCCCCGGTATTCTCTGTTTTTATGGTTTCCGGTTTAATTGATGAGGCTGTTGCGAATAATTCATTGTTGTCAAGTCAGACCCCTGGCGTGGCCGCTGCGCTTTCCTTGTTAAAGGAATATAAAACTCAAATTCTTGAGTTGATTGATTCTGATTCGGAACAAATTGTCAAACAGCTGGTATCTTTACTTTCGCAAAGCGTAGACCCGGCGCGCCATCCTGAGCTGGTTGCTGGCATTGCGCAGGCACTTATTGAAGCTGAAGCTCGCTTTGGAAAACGCGATCTTGTGCTTTACACGAGCTGTTTGATACTTATGTTCAATGCGGTTTACTTTCATCAGCCTATTTCTGAGCTAGATGATGAAATTTCAACTGCTGAGTTGGGTGAGTTGCTCGGGATTTCCGCTGACCAATTATCCCTATTGAATAGCGTTTCAGAAGATTTGATGGTGATTTTGGAACATAGAGCTCGTCTGGAGCGGTTTGCCCGTTGGTTAACAAGCAATAGAGATGCGGAGCGGGTGAATTACGGTATTTTAAGGGCTCTTCGACAGGGGGGAACCTATGATGAATTAGTTCGGGGGCTTGATCCGTTTTGGCTTACCTATATGGTTGGTTTATTTGCGGATTATAAGAATGGAAACAACGGCG
>CAZJJL010000062.1:4054-8416 GCA_964546325.1 uncultured Planctomycetales bacterium
ATTTTCTGTAACGCTTAATTCGGCCTTAAGCGTCTTCGTCGCCGCGCCGCAGGTTGCATATACGTTCAATTGGTGGCCGGTTATTTTAACAGGGGTAGGAAGTGTTGGAGTTGCCGGTGTGATCGTATGTTTACTCATGCACCGCGCGGGATTAGGGGGTAGGGAAGGGCGAGGTGATAGCGGGGGTGTCGTTGAACTCGAAAATACGATAAATACATTGGTGACCTTTAATCCGGTTCAAATGGCGGTTGATAACGCGAAACGGTTGTTGGAAATGGAAGTTGACGAGCATGATGCAAGTTTGAGAGTAAATGCAAAGAACCTTCCTAGTGATGATGTCGATGCTGTTTGCTTGGAAGCCGTTGACACAGGTTCTTTGCTGGAAATTGTCTTAAGAATAAAAGACCGTTTTTGGGTGAGCGATCTTGATCTTGAATTCGCCTGCGCGGTAGCACCTTGTTTTGAGAGCCTGGATCAGCAGGCGCAAAAAAATGTAGCATCCATCCTGACAAGTCATTTATCGCGAGTCGATACCTATAAAATTGCCGCTCTTTGTCTTGATAGATATGTTATTGATCACCTTTCATCAGCGGAGGCCAGGAAAGTTGTTGATATTGCTTTTATGAGGATTTCAGCGGTTCCCGAAGGATTTTCTGATCCGGGCCATTTGGGGCGGTGCGCCAGCGCAATCTTATATTCTCGTTTTTCTCGGCAGCAAAAAGACGATTTACTATTCTTGTTAAGTGGCCCGGATGGCTTGGGCAGCGGTGATGAAGAGAAAATTACAAAAGCTTTGTTTGCTTTGCGGTTGAACGAGGCTATTTATAACGATCTTGAACTTTGGCAGAAAAGAAGAGTTTTGCGAGACGTCCAGGCTGATCTTGATCACGAGGATTTTCTTGTCCGTCTCAATGCTGCATTTGCGGCAGTGCTGAGTTGTTGGGATGATCTCGATGAATCGCATCAAATTCTGGCGCGGGAGATTCTTACCGGTGAAAACGGTTTGCGCTCTGATTTTCCCCGCATTCGTATGCAGGCAAGCGTTGCTTTGCGTGACGGAAGAATGCCGATGGTTCCTCAGGAGCAGGCTGATTTGTTGACTTGGCTGGCTCAGCCAGCGGCCGGTGAAAGTTATTTGATGGCAATTATTTCTTCATTCGCATTCCTAACGCTGGTTCCGCAATGGAAGTACGCGCTTGGCGGAGTACATAAGCCGGGAGAGATAGAAGAAAGGGAGACAGACGCCCGCGCGCCTCCGGGAACAGATGTGCTCACGGAGTTATTAAGAGCTCATTTTCAGTGTAAAGCTCAAATCAGGGGGCTCGATTTTGGTGCGGGAAAGGGAGAGAATACCGAAGAAGTCAAGTTCATATTACGTGGTATATCTGATAATGTTATTTTTATTGGACTTGAAAGGGATGGATGCAGCGTTACGCGTACTTTGCGTGATTTTTGCAGAGATCTGGTTGTATATGACATAAGAAGTGCGGATGTTCTTGTGAGAGATTGGGGAAAACAGGATCTGATAACCATGTTTTCTCCGCATCCTTCTGATCTAGCATATCTTGTGAGGATTGCAAAAGGCTGCTTGGATGAAGGCGGATTGATTGCGGTATTTCCGAATTTGTCAGATGTTAAGTTTGATCCGAAAATTTCCAGGATGATTGATAGTGTGCTCTTTGATTTTGAACCTGTCTCCTTATCTGCTGCTTCCCGAGAATTAAGCGATATCGCAACCCATCCGGTCGTTTACGTTTGGTCTTGTGCTCATTGTTCTAAGGATCCGTTCGGTACAAGAGGGGGATTTTATTCTTTGGATACCATTGTTCTAGGAATGGGGTATGCTTATCTTGGTTTTATTCCCGCGATGTTCGCGGCAGTTTGTTTGATAGTGGGCGGGTTTTTGTATATAAACCGATCGAGATACAGCCAACCGGTTATCGATCTTGGGTATCTTGATAAGCGCTTTCTTGCCTATATCCTTAAATCACTCGATGATATGCAGATAAGTTTATATGATGGTGACTGGCAGGCTGTGCGGGAAGAAGGCAGGGAGTTCTTTAGGACTATTCGTGAGCCGCTTTTTTATGACGGATCGTCTATGGATTTATTTTGTTTAGCTTTGAATAATACGGTATCGTTGGGAAGGCCGGTTAGCGATTATAACCTGGCAAACATGTTGTCAATTCTTGCCATGGAGATGGAAAACGCGCAATGGCGCGTTGAGCCTGTTGTACGGGAGGATGTTTTTAAAAAATCATTCGGCAATTGTTTGCGAAAATGCGTTGCTCTATTAAGGGGTGTCGAGCGGATCGGTTTAGCTTGCTTGTATCCGGTTGAAAGCCGTTATTTGGATGGAGTAGAAGAATTACTGCTCGTTATTGGCGAATACCCGGACATTAATCGTCCCGGGACAATTGTTCGCGGGTATGATCATAATCAGGGGGTTATCCGTCAAATTCTTGCGCGAGGTATTTTTCCACCGCAAGGAGAAAGAAATTACATAGATGATCCCGATGCTTTATGCTTCAGTATTGTTACAGGAATCGGATATCAATTTACAACTGCATGCATGGCAGGAGGGATCGGTATGTTCGCTCCCCATGCTTTTAGTGTTGTTTTATACGGGCCGTACGTGCGGAAACACCAGGATGATTTTAGAATTGTGAGTATGAACCCTTCAGTTCTCAAAATGATGCTTCGTTATAATGCCGATCAAGATGTTGGTGAATTTATCGGGCGTTTTCATTGTGAGACCGATCCGCAAGCTGCTCTGGATGAATTAAGGACATACCAACCGGTTCCGTTGTGGGATGCTGATGGCATGCCAAGCATTGCCGGCTTTATAACCCGTGATCGGGAAGTTGCAAACTCTGTTTTGAAAGAAATGCAAGTCACCGGCCATTATTTCCCTGTTTTTGATTGTCATGGTAACGTCTATCGGCCGCAATGCCGTGATTTTTATTCGTTAATGCCGTTTGTTATGTTTGCGGCTTTTCTCGGTCATTTGTGTGAGTCAAGTGTTTTGAATTCTGTGCAAGGGTTTGGTTTTCTCTTACAAGGCTTGCTTCATGCTCCACCGATTATATTCTGTTTTATTGTTTGTATCCTCGTTTTATCGCCGCATTATTCCCCAGTGAATTCCTTGTTTGGCACGAGTGACAATCAAGAACCATTCAGAAAAAAAACCATTAGCTGTCATTATGGAAAGAGGATTTCTTCAACAATAACGGTTGGGGGTTCATCGCATGATATTTGTTCAAGCGGAGCATTGTATTGCAATTATGTGATTATTTGGGATAGAAAAACCCAAAAAGCAGCTCTTATACATACGAACGTAAGAGATGTTTACGTTGATGCCCGGGATACTTTACAGCAAGCTTGCCGGCTGTTGGGAATTAATCGGAGCGATAAAGCATATTTAGCCGAACATACGGTAAGTATTATTGCTCGGTGTACGCTGGATAATATTAAAGATACTGATATTTGGAGAGATGGCGGAAAAATCGAGAGTCTCTTTGCAAGGACGCTGGACATAATGGGCTTCCCGCGTCTTGAAACAGACCGACATGATGCATGGAAGTTACATCAGGTTGAATTTTCTCCACGGAGAGGAGTTTTTCGAGCGGTTTCAACTTTCGCAGATGAAGGAGCGTTGAGAACTATTTATCTTGATTACCGCAGAGGTGTTGTTCATCGTAGCTCCGCGTTAAAACCTTCTTCAAATGTTGGCAAGGGTTTGTTTCTGGCGGTTCCGTTAGTTTCGGGCGAGAGCTTGCTAACGTTAGTAGTGTTGGTCGTGGCAGGGGTGGCGGTTACTATTCATATTGCCAGATTATTAGCAAAACTTAACTCTGAGAATAAACGGTTAATGGCGGAAATCGCAGAAAAAAATAAGATGATCGTTGATTTGGGGCGTGAAGTTGCAACATTGGAAAAACTTTCCGATACCGATCCATTAACCGGATTATTGAATCGAAGAGGGTATCAAAAATCATTATTGTTGTCAATTAATCAGGCATTCCGCCGTTTTGTTAAACAATATTCAACGGGTATTAGGATTGAATATGTGGCGCTTGATTTGGATCATTTCGGAGCGGTTAATAAAGTTTTCGGACAACAGGCAGGAGATAGGATTTTATGTGAGATTGCGGAGAATATGAATGCGAATGCCCGTCCCGGAGATATTCTCGCTCGATTAGGCGGTGATGAGTTCGCCGTTGTTTTTGTGGATGCGCCTCACGGTGTTTCAGATATCTTTTTGGAACGATTGCGCAGGCGTCCCTGTGTCCAGGTTGGAGATATCGGTTATATCAGGGAAACGGTGAAAGAAGCGGTCTACTTATTGCGGGGTGATACTGC
>CAZJJL010000063.1:0-4768 GCA_964546325.1 uncultured Planctomycetales bacterium
CTTTACCTTTTCTTTATAATTTCTTGAACTTTGAAAAAAGCAAAAGCTCCCGTAATCGAGCGTTCGATAAAATTATTACTTTGGGCCATGATTTTCAGCGCCTTTTTTAACCAACAGTTTACCGACACCAACAATAATAATCACCACAAGCGCAATGCCCAACAGTGCTGATAATATATACGCGAAACTCATCTCTGGCACCCCCTTCTCTTCCCATCCCTTAAAAGCATAATCAGGCAAAGGAGCATTCCATAAAGACGATAATTTCTCAAAACCTTGAGGCACATACCCGAAAAGTCCCTGAATTTCGTCGGCCCCCCATTCTCCCCAGGCGCTTCCTGCTTTAAAATGTTCGGGAAGAACCAACCCAAGAGGTGACAATACGATCAAAATGCATACTCCGATCCAGAATTTCGTTATAATCTTCATAGAGCCGCCTCTTTTAATAACTCCGGTGACTGTTTTGCCACGTATTTTATAACTAACGCGGTGACAATCGCTTCAACCCAGCCAAATACTAACAGATGTTCCCCGACCATTGCCGGAACCGCAATGTTCAAGCCATACGGACAATAGAGCGCCTGGCCTGCGGCGGTGCGATGCAAAATAGGCTGAAACCCGAATTCAATACCCGCCAACAAAGCAGCTGCGTTAATCCCGACATAGCCGGCAATTCCGGCAGCGATGATTCTTCTGGTCGAATCGATCTTTGCCTTATAACTAATCGCTTTATAGACATAGTATCCCACAAAAGGCAAAACAAACGCCATATTAAAACAATTCGCTCCAATTGCCGTGATACCCCCATCTCCAAACAATAACGCTTGCACAACTAAAGCAACCGTAAGAGCAATACATGCTGCCCACGGCCCTAATAATATTGCCGCCAATACCCCTCCCACCGCATGTCCTGTTGTTCCTCCGGGAATAGGCACATTAAACATCATGATCACAAAGCTGAACGCTGCGCCAATAGCCAAAAGCGGCACCTGTTTGGCCTGAAGGGTTTTCTTAACTATACGCGATGCAGTCGCCCATATCGGCACCATCACCGCGCAAAATACACCGCATGTTGCCGGCCCTAAATATCCATCCGGTATATGCATCGCAATCTCCTCCCTAGCGCTTACTTGCTACAAAAATAATTTTCGTGCTACAGCTCAAGAAAAAAAATCATCCGATATTCCGACCGGTTGTCGACATACTTAACGTTGTATGTTTTACCCCTTTAACCGATTTCAGCGTATCGGCAAGTTCCTGGGTCTTGCGCGCCGATCCTTTTACCACGATAACCTCCAGGCAATGATTATGGTCCAAATGGATGTGTTGCGCTGCAATGATCAAACCCCCGAAATCATGCTGGATATCCATCAATGTATTTACCAGCTCTCTCTTATGATGATCGTATATAAGGGTGATCGTTCCGGCGACCTCATCATCAGCCTGCCATTGTTTTTGCACAAGGTCATGACGGATCAGATCGCGTATCGCTTCGGAACGATTCGTATAATTCTTGCTTTGTATGCTTTGGTCGAATCTCTGGAGAAGCTCCTGGTCGAGAGAAACTCCGAAGCGAATAAGTTTTGCCATATTCTAGTGTGTCACCTTTTTTATTATCGTAGCACAATTAATACGCGCGTCAATCTTTTTATACCTTCACTTTACCAAAACGTAAAAACCTGCCGGCAAAAGCAAAAAACAAATAGAACACCGCGCACAAAAGAATGATCGTTGCGCCCGAAGCAGTACCCCAATAAAAAGAGCAAATAAGCCCTCCTACGCCGGACACAAAACTGATCACAGCACTGAGAGCGGTATACGCGCGCGTATTCCCCGCAACGATCCTCGCTGATGCTGCAGGCAAAACAAGGAGTGAATTGATCATTAAGATGCCTATGATCTTAAGGGATACCGCCACCAACACCGCCACAACAACCACAAAACTTATCTCAATAAAAGCGACAGAAATCCCCCTACTGCGCGCTAAAACCGGATTCACGCTCGTAAGAATAACCTTGTTGCCAAAAATAAACCAATACGTAAGTATCCCCGCAGATACAACAGCCATAATCGCCAGTTGCCGTAAAGAAACCGTTAAAATATCTCCGATAAGATACGCGGTGTATTTATTGAATCCTCCCCCCTTACTCAGCATCATCACGCCAAAAGCAACCGTAACCGCAAAAAAAACACCCAATGTCGTATCCGATGAAGCCTGGGTCAAACCTTTGAATACATAAATACAGACGGCAAGGACAACAATAAAGATAAGCATTGCCCAAAAAGGATCGGACAATCCCATCAGAACACCCAACGCCACGCCGGTAAGGGCCGAATGCCCCAAAACATCGGAAAAGAACGCCATGCGTTTTGAAACAACTGCCGTCCCGATAAGCGCAAAAAGCGGCGCCATGAGGATAACCGCTAAAAGCGCAGCCATCATGAAATCATAATGCGCCCAGCTAAAAGGCAAAAGCACATGCACCCCCTGATAAATCGTCTGGTTCAGAGTCATAAGTTTTTCTGAAAAAGCTCAATCGTTTTTTTGTCCGAAAGCACTTCACGCGGAGTGCCTTCAGAGATGATCGTACGGTTTAAGAGGATCATGCGATCAGCAAACGGAACAACATCGTGCAAATTATGCGTTGCCATGATAATAGAGATGTCGAATTCTCTTTTCAGATTGTCGACGACCTGGTAAAAAAGCGCGGCCCCCTTAACGTCAACCGCAGAGACCGGCTCATCCAACAACAAAAGATCCGGCACCGGAGTCAATGCCATAGCCAATAAAACCCTTTGCAACTGGCCGCCTGAAAGCTCCCCTATCTTTTTATCCAGGAGATCTTCCGCAGCAACTCGCGCCAGGACATCGCTTACTTTTGCCTTTACGGTCTTAGATATCCCGACCCAAATAGGACTATCGGTTATCGTCGTAGCAACAAGGTCCAGAACGCTCACCGGGGAATCGAGGTCAAAATGCACTTTTTGGGGGACATATCCGATACGAGGCTTTTTCTGAGGAGCAGAACGCACCAAAAAGTTGATTGAACCGCTATAAGGGATCTCTCCCGCTATAGCGCGTAACAACGTTGTCTTACCGGCGCCGTTCGGCCCGATGACCGCAAGGATATCGTGACAATTCAAATGAAGACTGATCCCCTGCAAAACAGCAGTCCTCCCAAACGTAACCCCAAGATCATCTATTTTTGTACAACAATGCTCGCAGGTATTCGGCATGGCTACTCCTGAGGAACACGTGTTTCCGAAAATGCTTGTTTGAGAACGGAGAGGTTTTTTTCCATGATCTGGCAATATGCGTTGCGATCAAACGGACCGCTCACCGCAGGATCAAGCGCATATACTTCGGCATCTGTTTCATTGGCTATAAGATGCGCCGCTGCCGCAGGATACTGAGGCTCACTGAAGATCACGCGAACTTTATTTTTCCTGATCGCATCTATTGTCTCAGCCAATTCGCGCGCGCTCGGCTGGCTTCCCGGTTCCCGCTCAATGACCGCTACGACACGAAAACCGAATTCTTGCGCAAAATACGGAAAAGCCTCATGGAACGTCACGATCGATTCTCCCCGGTATTGATCAAGCGAAGCGTGCATTCTCTCTTTAAGCTCTTCTAATCGTGCCACATACGTATCGGCATTTTTACGGTACTGTTCTGCCCTCAGCGGATCTAAACTTTCAAGCATCTTCTCCAAATTCCTTACCTGCAATATCGCATCGGAAATACTTACCCAGAGATGCGGATTCACCCTGCCATTATGCTCGATAAGCGGCAGCCCCCGAGACAACTCGATGATTTTCAATCGTTTATTCGCGCGCATTATTTCTTGCAAATATATTTCAAGGCCTGCCCCGTTCACCACAAAAATATCCGCGCCAGAGATCTTTTTCATATCCTGCACCGTTAAGGCATAATCATGCAAACATCCCGAAACAGCAGCAAGGTTCTCAACGGAAACCCCGGGGATATCGGCAGCCACATTCAACGCCATAATGTATGCCGGATAAAACGACGTGACAATAGAAATCCTACGCGACTCATCCGCAAGACACACCCTGCAAAAAGGTAAAACGCTCAGGGAAAAACAAAGTCCGATCGATACAAAAATACGCCGCACGCTCATGATCTCTCCGCAAGCTCCATCTCTTTAAAAACAGGATCAAAACGCTCCGGGCTAAAGAATACCTTAACGAACGGAGCGATACAATTGACAACGGGATTAAGGAACTTCATGTAAAAATAAAGCCGGACAAACCTGAATCCCAACCTTCTTTTCGATTCATAGCTAGTTACACCCATTTCATACGTAACCATCGAATGCTCAATACACCAACGCAAAAGATCGCGGAAACGGACAAAATATAAATAGTTGCTATGCGCCAATTCGTAATCAAAACCAAGGTAATAATCTATAAAATATCCGCCCTTTACCAGGCAAAACGCAAAAGCGACCATTTTGCCCTCAATGCGCCAAAGAAAGAACTTCACTTCTCCGGGCATATTCCGAGGGGCAATCCGAAAAAAATCAGGAGTCAGCTTCTCCAACCCCATGTCCAATTTATGAAAGGTCTGAAGATATAACCGATATACCTCCTCTACCTGGCGATCATCAAGCTCATCTCCGAGACGACGAACACCATGGCCGAGGGGGAGGTCTTCCAGCTCCTGAAGTGCGGCGACGTGGGGATCACCGAGGAGGACTACTTCACCCTCATCGAGAAGAAGACGGCCGTCCTCATCGCGGCCGCC
>CAZJJL010000063.1:4778-8391 GCA_964546325.1 uncultured Planctomycetales bacterium
CATCTTTTACGGTGAGCGTTATCGCCGCCTGATTATCGACCTTTTTGAGATTCCTTTTAAGGCCCTCGCGAGAAACCTTACCCAAGGACTTAAGGTACTCGTCAAAATCCTTAAACCGCACATCCATAATGGTCGTCGGGATACTTTGGATCTTACTGTAGCCCTTTTTCAAAAAAGGAGTAATTGCCTCTTCATAGGGACCCGTAAAGTCCTTATAAATGATCATCGCGGCTTTTTCCAAACGCGCCAACTTCTCGACCTCAGAACGGATGATCTCAAGCACATCAGGCTGGTCCGATACCAAACCTATGCGCCCCATCCCCATAGGCAAGCCGCACATGAATACTTTGGGGCTTAAAAGGTTCGGCGCAACCCTACGAAAAACACCAAATACCTGTTTCAGGAATCCGGTAACGGTCATATCGAGCGCAAAACGCATCGTAAAACAACTGAGCGCTCCCACCGGTTCCTGTCCTTTATAAACCATAATGTAAAAGAACGAAAACTGGTCGAAACCCGATTCATCCAGCGTTCTGAAAAACCCGTAATTTTCAGAGACCTGCGGATATACTTTTACCCAATCCGCTTCGGGGATCTGGCATATAGAGCGCGCAACGACAACACGATACGAAGGATTCACGTTCATAAATACGCTAGTGTTTGCCTCCGGCTGCAACAAGCATGATACCTATGACAACGCTGGCGATCCCCATCCAGCGGCCTGCCGTTAATCTTTCCTTCAAAAAAACCGCTGAAGCGGCCGCTATTAAGATATACCTCATACTATCCAACGAAAACGCAAAACCAAGCTCCGCCTTGGTCAAAACATACAGCCAGACAGCCAACGAAAGGCCGCTTAAAACAAAACCGACCCAGACACGGATATCCTTTAAAAGGATCCGGAGAAAACGAAAAACATGCCGGAAGCTAAAAGCATGCGTATCGATCTTATTGATCGATGATTTAAGGATCAACTGACCGATGGTATCCAAAAGATCGGTCAAGAAAATGAGCGCCGCAATAGCAATAAGTCCGTCTACGAACATTTTTCTTCCTTTGTATGAGCGCTCAGCGAGACAAGGATGATCCCTAAGAGGATGAAACCGATCCCCGACCACTGAACAAAAGATATATGTTCCTTTAAAAAAATCACCGAAACAAGCGGAATGGTAACATAACTAATGCTCGCTATAGGTACCGCGACACTCAGGTCAACTTTTGAGAGAATCAACGACCAACATACAAAAATAACGCCGACGCAAACCAAACCGCCCCAAAAAAAGGGGGACTGCATGACCGTCATGACAAAAGAGATACCCTGAGCCAAGGATATGATATGCCAGGAACCTGCGGTAAGAGCGCTTTTCTTAAAACAGAATTGCGCGCATGTTTCCAGGAGATCGGTAAGTATAAGCGCTGCTATAACCTTAAGAGTGATATGTTTGCGGGAATTCATACGTTCAACACTTTGTAAGCAATGAGTGTATTCGTTCATCCGAGCACACCATACCGACTTATTATATTCCGTTTGAACGTTTAGGCAAGATTAATTTAGCCCCGGACAGCTTAAGGCTGTTCCGCGTAGAGCGCATGCCGCTTCCGGGTTATCTCTTCATTGGCAAGATATTCGTCAAATGAACACTCGCGATCGATATATCCGGCAGGAGTGATCTCAATAATACGGGTTGCCACGGTTTGCACTAATTCATGGTCATGGGACGAAAAAAGGACCGTGCCCCGGAATTTCTCGAGCCCTCTGTTTAAAGCAGTGATCGATTCCAGATCAAGATGGTTCGTCGGCTCATCAAGGATAAGGACATTCGGCTGGACAACCATCATACGCGCAAGCATGCAACGCGCCCGCTCCCCTCCGGAAAGTACGCGCACTGACTTCAGGTTCTCTTCACCGGAAAAAAGCATCCTCCCCAGAAAAGACCGGATAAATTCCTGGTCGGCATTGCTTGAAAACTGCCGAAGCCAATCAACAATACTCATTTCCTCTTTGAAGAAATCAGCGTTATCCCGCGGATAATACGCCCTTTTCGTAGAGAATCCCCATTTGAAATCTCCGTTATCAGCCGGTATCGCGCCGCACAAAACCTGGAAAAGAGTAGTCTTTACTAAATCATGGGGACCTACAAAAGCGACTTTATCATTCTTTTGAATAGTGATATTCAAGCGATCGAACATCATCTGCCCGTCGACTTTTTTAGAGAGGTTGGCAACGCTTAAAAGCTCATTTCCCGCTTCGCGCTCCTGCTCAAAATTAATATAGGGATATTTACGCGAGGAAGGACCGATATCGTCAACCGTCAGTTTTTCGAGTATTTTCTTGCGGCTGGTGGCCTGACGCGACTTGGACGCATTATTTGCAAAACGCATAATGAATTCCTTCAACTCTTTACGCTGCTCCTCGATCTTTTTATTCGCTTCACTGCGCTGCCGCGCCGCCAACTGGCTGGCTTGGGACCAAAACGAATAATTGCCCGGATAGAGTTTGATCTTGCCGAAATCAATATCGGCGATATGCGTGCAAACATTGTCCAAAAAATGCCGGTCATGTGAAACTACGATCGCGGTATTCTCAAAATCAGCAAGAAAGTTCTCCAACCAGATGCAGGAATCGACATCCAGATGGTTCGTCGGCTCATCGAGAAGCAGGATATCCGGGTTCCCGAAAAGCGCCTGCGCTAAAAGCACGCGCACTTTTTTTCCTGCCTCAAGCTGCTTCATCAGGGATTGGTGCAGCGACTCCTCAATGCTTAAGCCGCTTAATAGTTTGGCCGCGTCGCTCTCGGCATTCCATCCTCCGAGTTCCGCGAATTCATGTTCCAATTCCGAAGCGCGCATACCATCGTCGTCGGTAAAAGGCGTTTTTGCGTAAAGCGCGTCTTTCTCCGCGATTATCTCGGAAAGCCTTTTATGCCCCATCATGACGGTCGACAGTACCGTATATTCATCAAAAGCAAACTGGTCCTGTTTCAACACCGAAACCCGTTTTCCGGGAGCCACGGTCACTTCTCCCGATGAAGAATCGATCTCTCCGGAAAGGACTTTCAAAAATGTTGATTTTCCCGAGCCATTGGCGCCGATCAATCCATAACAGTTTCCCGGCGTAAAAACAATGTCCACATTGGAAAAAAGCTTACGTTGCCCAAATTGGAGAGAAACATTGTGAACCGAAATCATATACTATCCTTTATTGATACTTACGATTCTTAAAGCGCGGAACCTTGCGAAGGTACGATTATAGCAGATTATCGGGGTTTGTATATCAAAAACAGAAAACGCCTCCTATCACGTCAAACCTTGCTCCGTAGCTCTTTATTGCACCATAAGCGCACGATACGGCTTCTCAAACAGACCGTATGCACTTAATAGGTTCAATTAAAACCTCAAATCACCATAAACTTTACGAGAAAAACCGGAATACTATTGAATATCTTCCGATACCCGGTAGATCACCCCGGCAGCTACCTCTTTTTGAGGCAACAACATTTTTCTGGCTGACACGGTAACCTCCGTTGACCTTGCCGATATCTTCTTAAGCCTCAGGATAACATGCGCCCCCTTGATATCCGCATCAATCAGACCATCAGCCTTATTCTCCTTC
>CAZJJL010000064.1:0-8293 GCA_964546325.1 uncultured Planctomycetales bacterium
CTATGGCAATGCCCGCGCACGCGCCGAGACCCCAAAGATATTGGCCCTTACCGGCAATCTCCATAATCTTGTTCATAACGATCATGCCGTATACCGTCTGCGTAAGGGGAGCGCCCACGAAGGCGACCAGCATGAACGTAGCGGCCTTATTCTGAGAAAAACTTTTTTTCCAGGCTCCTATTGCTGCCATACCCGCCATACCCGCGCCAAAAGCAGATCCCGCAGCAGAAAAAGCCAACGCCATGATCGCACCAAAATCCTTAAATTGCCCCATCAATCCTATTTCCATCTCTCTCTCCTATCTTCAGGTTTGATCCTCTTTAAAAGGTTTATATGCCCTACCGCTCCAACTTATCCCAATGTGCCCGCAAAATTCCAAAACATTAAGCCTGACCCCATGGACTAAAACAGACATCGGTCCAAGGACCAAATTCAAGGTATGCCCTGCCACAATGATTACCAACGCAAGCAATACATTCAGTATACCGCCTTTACCAACCCCCACAGCCATCGCATTAAACGCGTCAGCGATCGCAACTCCCGCAAGCCCGACCGCAAAAAGCCTGACGTAAGAAACCACATCGGTAAAGTTGTTCATCAGGTTCAACGCTACGGTGCCAAGGCCTGAGCCGACCGTCTTAAGGATATTTTTTTGCGGACTGGTACACAAAATAATAAGCGTTATCCCCGCGAAAAATAACCATTGCGCAAAAGCAGGGAACGCATCACCCAAGATCAAGTTCCTCGCAAGAAAAAACACGGTCCACAGGATGCCGATCCAGCCCACTTCCGCTAAAAAAGTCAATGAAGGAAACTTTAAAACCGCTTTCCAGGAATGCGCAAGAGACAAATGCAATGCCCCGAGGAAAAAACAAAACGCCTGCAGATTTTTTGCGTCTTTTAAGACCGGCATGAGCGGTTTCCAGCCGATATCCGTTAACCAAGCCTGTCCGAAGAAAACACCGGTCAACAAGCCCCATATAACTGCGCATACACTAAACGCATACAGGAGAAAAAAAACAGACGCATCTTTTGTTTTTCTTCCCCATTTACGCTGGGCGAAGAACGTAAACACAGCATACACCAGGCCATACCCGGCATCTCCGATGAGCATCCCGAAGAAAATAGATAAAAATATCAAAAAGGGCAGGCTGATATCAAATTCCTTATACCCGGGAACAACCTCGATCAGCTTGAAAACAGGACTGATAAGGGAAACCAACCGCGAATTCCTAATTAACGTCGGGACATAATCATCAGGAACAGGATCACTTATTTTCACTCCCCACTGTTCTGCCAAAGCTAATTTTTCCAGATCCCTCTGCCTATCGTGCGGAATATAGCCAACCAAATATGCGACCGTCCCTAACTGCCCCATGCCGTCAAGCACCCGATAGAATTCAAGCTCTTTTTCAAGCGCAACCCGTATTTTCAAAAAATGCGGCAGATAACAAAAATAGGAACGAAGCTCTTCTTTAAGCGATTCGATGACCCTGCCATCCTCAGCTAACCGGGCCCGTATCTGAGAAATCCCCATTTTGGGAAGATCGAACTCTTTATAATCAAGATCCAATTGCTTATCCGTAATAACGACACAATACGCAAAACCTCCTTTTACAAATATCTTTTGCACCACGACCCGCGAAGAGAGTTCTTTAATGCGTTTCAGCGGTATCTGGTAAAATCTGACCGATATCCCTTTCTGAGCTAACTGTCGGATCTGGTCGGGATCAAAATCGCCCCAATCCTCAAGCTCCTCCAACTTAATCAACAAACCCCGGGAATATTCCTCCAACTGATCCCATCGTTTCCAGGCATCGGCAATATGCCGGCAGGTTAGCCTCCAATCAGAAAGACCCTCTTGCACCGCGGAATTCGGACAAGGAGCGGTAAACTCCGCCTCCTGCAATATCTCTATCGCCTTGCTTATCAACGAAAGGTCTTCGGCAACCCGAGCGATATCTTTTCCCTTCGGCTCCTGCTGCTCTTCAATATGCACGACTCCGAAAGCACGCAATTTCCGTATCGCCTCCTGCGCATCTTTGGCCTGCGAAAGAAGCGCGATTTTTTTCATCGGTACGATCATACCGCCACCTCTTCCAAAAGCATCTCTTCGATCTTCCTTTTGGCGATCTTACTTCTTCCTACCGCATTTGCCATCTGATCTCCGATATAAATCTTAATTAAACGTATTGCTTCGCGCGCCTGCGGTATTTTGACTTTTTCAAAAAGATTCACCCGTTGCGCGGTAATACGAAGCTCCTGTTTAAGCACCTGCACCCCTTTTTCAACGGTTGCGATCTCCTGTTCCAATACGACCAGGCTCCGCAACGCCTCGATGGCGGTATCAACCCATAACGGAGTGCTGAACAGATCGTATTCGGCAGGCCCAAATTGCGCTGTCTCAAAAACAGGGATATCAACGCCGGCAATATTCTTTGTTTTGACGATGACGTCGCGCGGGGTGATCCACGGGATCATATCCACGTCGGGCTCAGCTAAAAGCCTGATCCACGGCCTCAACGCATCCCGTTTTTTAACCTCGGCTTGTTTTCTTTCCGTAAGGATATGTGCTTGTTGGAGTATCTCAAGTTGCAGTTGCTGTTTTTTTAACTGGAGCGTAGGCAAATAACGCTCATACTGACGGAGAACATCCCTTTGTCTTTTTAACTCTCCCTTAGTAAGCTTTATCTTTGCCATTATCAGGATCGTAGTTACGAAACACCTGCCTTTGAGGCGGCAGGCCAATAGGCGTCGATCAATGATTTCTTAATGCCTGTCTCCTCCGGAGTGAAATGCTCCGCAAGAATCTGCCAGCTCAGATCCAACGCTTCCTCAAGAGGAATATTCACCTTCAAAGACATTATCTTTTTCTCAAAAGACCTGCCGTAATCAAGAAGCTTCTTATCCCAAGCGCTCATCTGGAATCCCATTGCCAGCTTTTCAAGAGCTTGACGGTAGCTGGCAAATAACTGGATCATGGTATCCATAATAACGCGATGGTCGGCACGGGTCTTTCCGTTAACCTGCTGTTTGAGGCGGCTTAATGAACCAAACGGTTCAATAACGCCGTTCTTCAAATAAAATTGGCCCTCGGTAATATACCCCGTAGTATCGGGGACAGGATGCGTTACATCATCGCCGGGCATCGTCGTGACCGCAAGGATAGTAATAGATCCTGCGCTATCGAAATCAACCGCTTTTTCATACCGATTAGCTAACTGGCTGTAAAGGTCTCCGGGATACCCACGGTTTGAAGGAACCTGCTCCATGGTAATAGCGATCTCTTTAAGCGAATCACAAAAATTGGTCATATCCGTCAGCAAAACCAAGACCTTCTTACCTTGAAGAGCAAATTGTTCGGCTACTGCCAAACTGATATCCGGCACCAACAAACATTCAACAACGGGGTCTGAAGCGGTATTGATAAAGAGAATGGACCGGGAAATAGCGCCGTGCTCCTCAAGAGTATCCCGGAAGAAAAGATAATCATCGTATTTTAATCCCATACCGCCTAAAATGATAATATCCACTTCTGCCTGGATCGCGATCCTCGCTAAGAGCTCGTTGTACGGCTCACCGGCGATAGAAAAGATCGGCAGCTTTTGCGATTCGACCAGCGAGTTGAAAACATCGATCATAGGGATCCCTGTCCGTATCATCGTGCGCGGGATTATTCTCTTTGCGGGATTAACCGGAGGCCCGCCGATCTCGATCAACGAATCGCTTAACGAAGGACCTTTATCCAGAGGCGCGCCGCTTCCGCTAAAAACTCTCCCTAAAAGGTCAGGACCGCTTGCAATGCGCATGGGATGCCCCAAGAACCTTACCTTATCCCCCGTTGAAATCCCTTTACTGCCGTCAAAAACCTGCAATGATATCCGTTTACCGTCAATGCGTATAACCTGCGCCAGGGAGATCCCGCGGCTGGTAAACACCTGCGCTATCTCCAAATAACCGACTCCCTGCGCCTCTACGGTAATGACATCTCCGGAGATCTGTATGATATTAGTATAAAATTTATGCATCGGCCCTTCCTTTTTCCATCTTTTCCTCAAGCAGCGCAGAGATCTCACGCTCGATGCCCTTAAACTCATCGCTCTGCCAAGCGCTTGAATTCCAACCGTTAACAAGTTGCCTCAATCTTTGGAAATACCCCAACGCTTCCTCTTTATTGCGCAAAGAAAGACGGGCTTCTAAAATCCTGTAGATAAAACCAAAAACATATAACTGTCTTTCTTGCGGCGTTGCTTCATCAACGGGATCGAAAGCATTCTGCTGCAAATAGACAAAATCGAGGAATTCCCCCTTCAAAAAATCGATATAATCAGCCAACGATGTCCCCTCTTCTCCGATAACCTTCATCATTTGGGCTATTTCGTGGCTCTTACGCAAGATATCATGCCCCCGCCGCACCTGTTTTTCGTCGATAAAACTGCGGTACTTGCTCCAACTGATCAAAGGGTCAACAGCCGGGTACCGCCGGGCATCGGAACGTTCCCGTGATAATCCGTGGAACGCGCCGACGACTTTAAGCGTTGCCTGCGTGACCGGCTCCTCAAAATTCCCGCCCGCCGGACTTACCGTGCCGCCGATAGTAACGGATCCCATACTACCGTCGTATAATGTAACTAAGCCTGCGCGCTCATAAAAAGAAGCAATGCGTGACTCTAAATACGCGGGGAATGCTTCTTCACCCGGTATCTCTTCAAGTCGTCCGGACATCTCGCGCATCGCCTGCGCCCACCGGGAAGTAGAATCCGCCAACAATAAAACATGCAATCCCATCTGACGGTAATACTCCGCTATCGTAACAGCCGTATACACGCTTGATTCCCGGGCTGCAACCGGCATTGAACTGGTATTGCAAATAATAACCGTACGGTCGATCAACGGCCTGCTCGTACGCGGATCAATCAATTCAGGGAATATCTTCAACGTTTCCACGACTTCTCCTGCGCGCTCTCCGCAGGCGGCAATCACAACCACGTCTACTTCGGCGTGACGGCTGGTCAGCTGCTGAAGAACGGTCTTACCGGCACCAAAAGGACCAGGCAGGCAATAGGTTCCGCCAAGGGCAACCGGAAAGAGAGAATCAATAAGCCTTAACTTCGTGACCATCGGTTTCACCGGCTTGAGCTTCTGTGCATAGGCTCGAATGGGAATTTTTACCGGCCACGATTGGTTCAGGAAAACCTCCGAAACCCTTCCTTCCGTATCTTTTATCAGCGCGATACGATCCTTGGCATTATATTTTCCGGAAGGCACTATCTCGACCACCTCCAATGCTCCCTGAAAGGAAAAAGGCGCCATGATATAATGCTTGAATATCTTTTCCATGACAAAACCCAACTTCTGTCCGGCAAGAATGGTATCATGCGGCTTCACGAGAGGGGTAAATTCCCACTTCTCTTCTTGAGATAACGCATTCAAATAAACCCCTCGCTTCAAGAAATACCCGCATTTTTCCGCCAACAAAGGAAGAGGATTCTGCAATCCATCGAAGATTTGCCCCAAAAGCCCCGGGCCAAGTTCAACGGATAATAACTCCTGGCTAAACTCTACCTGGTCACCGACACGTAATCCCGAGGTACTTTCATACACCTGCATTTCCGCGTTATTGCCCCGAACACGGATCACCTCTGCTTTTAACCGCTCATCGGCATGCTTGATATACGCAACCTCGTTTTGGATCACGAAAGTATCGAAACTTGCCGTAACCATATTGGCATTAATCTGTGTAATGACTCCGTTTCGTTTTATGCTCATACAGACCTCAGTAACATCTCGTTGTCGGCGGCATTGATCCTCTCCCAGCGTTCCAGGATCAAAAGTTTATAGGCATAGATAATAATACTTTCAAGATCAAAATAGTGCCCCAAAGACATCTCTTCGAGGAAATTCCACTTGGCCATATCCAATAGTCTCTCTCCTTCAAGCTGACTCGGGTTCCGATAGGCTGCTAAAGCCAAATGAGTAAAACCGGGATCGGGATTCCCATCGGCACGCAGATACTTTTCAGCACTCACTTTTTTACGGACAGCCCGCACCTTAACCAACTCATTATGAAGCAACACGCAAAACGCCTGCCATTTACGAATAACCGGGTTATCGGTCCCGCCCGATTGCGTTACGCATCGCAACGCCATCATATCCTTATCGGAAATAAGCTCGGAGCATCGTTGCAAGAACTGTTCGCATGTAAAAGGCGCGGAAGCGCCGAATGATAACGTCGGAAGAGTGGAGACAAGATAGGGATAAAAATTAGCCATTACTTCTGCAGAATTTCCTTTAATTTCGGTTTCAGATACACGGAAATATATTCGGTCAAAGCTGTATCGCTAAAATCGAACTGGGACTTCCCGGAATCAAAACTGATCGTAAAACCTGCCCGTATATCGTCGGTTGAACGCAGCACAAGCCCCTTTTTCATCTGCTCTTGAAGCTTTGCGATAAACCCTCTCTCGAGTTTTTCAAGATCACCTTTCGATAAAGCGATCTCGATATTCGCGTTTTGTTGTTTAAGCGTATTTTCAATAAGCTCCCGTAGAATCCCGTTGAGTTCGCCCGCCTGAAACGCCCTGGTTATTTCCGTATGAATAACTTTATCTAAGAGTGCCAGCAGTTGCCCTTTTAAAACAAGCACCATATCCCTTCCTGCCTGAACAAGAAGGTCCTTTTGCCTCTCCCCGTCTTTTTGCACGGAAATCTTTGCTTCGGCGATCAAGCGCTGTGCTTCAAGCCGCGCATTTGCTATAATCTCATCGGCTTTGAGCCTCGCAGCCTCCTCGATCGCGTGCGCTTTGTTTTCGGCAGCAATGACCCCTTCCCGATTTATCTTTTCTATCAAACCCTTTATATCTTCTGACATAACACCTAACCTCAAACCTTTCTGACAGGGCTAACTCAATCCTACGGAAAAAAACACCTTTGCTCCCGCAAAAATACTATTGATCAGGCCGTAATACGTTGCTTCTTTCTATTGCTTTTCTTCTTTTTTTTCTCTGATTTAACTACCGAACAAAGCATATCGGCGATCGGAGCTAACTTTCCGTTTTCATAAGGGAACTCTTTGCAATGGTCCGGCTTTAAATTGTAATCGATCTTATGGATAGAGCATAACCCATCCGGGGTAAGGAACGAACACCGGTTATCCTCGTAGCTGGTTCCTACCCGATATCCTGACGGATAATCATCGTCCTTTTCAAGATGGAAAAAATCCCCCTTGAGCCCGAGTGAAAGTATCTTCTTTGCTTCTTCCAGATCAACCCACGCGCCAAAATCACAGCACACATGCTGTTGTTTACATTTCAAACAATCTATTTTTTCCATATTACATCCTTTTACGAGCTCATTTTTTGAACAAAACGCTTTAAGCCGAACATTAAAAAACCAAATAAATCACGAAACCGAAACATCCATGGGATTTTCGATACGCGTGTTTTCGGAAAAAAAAGGGAGAAAGGAGCATCACACAGCTCCTCTCTCCTCGCGTCTTCCTTTAACGGCCTTCGTTCTTACGTTTTGAATAACAATCCCGGCAGAAAATCGGACGATCTTCTCTTGGTTTAAACGGGACCTCGCACTCTTTTTTACACTCAGAACAAACTGCTTTATGCATTTCCCTCTGACCGCCAAATCCACCACCACCACCCTGATATCCCATACTTCCTCCTTGGCAATAGCCAACCCCCATCCATCCAATAGGCTTGGGGCACTACTCCTCAAGATCGCCTCTTGAGTTAAAACAATCTGTTACGCATAAACCCGCTCGTATTAAAAACTAAACGGCCTGTTCCGGAGAAGCCTCTCCCTGCTCAGGAGAGCCCTCGGCAGCTTTCTTTTCTAATTTTCTTCGTTTCTTATCCTCTGCCTTTTTTTTCCTGGCCAATTCCTTTTGGTACTTCTTATATGAATAATTTTCTCTCGCCATTCGTTTTCCTCAATCCCCCTTATAGTACCGCACTGACTACGATTCTACTTCAAACAACCGCTCACTGCAAGCTATTTATATGGAACTATGGAACAAATCGTAATGTCCCTTCAATATTAAACGCGGTATTCTCCTATACAAACACCTCCATTTAAGGTAGAATAATGCACTACGAAGATTTTGCTTCGGCAATCTCTCCTCTTGATTCACATTTCTTAATCTCTTATATAAAAGGGTTATCCCATCATGGCATATATCAGTTTACAGGAAATCAGCCTTGCATTCGGCGGACCGCTTCTATTCGATCGCCTCAGTTTACAGGTCGAACCGGGTGAGCGTATCGCGCTCCTTGGTCGCAAC
>CAZJJL010000065.1:0-1283 GCA_964546325.1 uncultured Planctomycetales bacterium
CCGAGTATATTTAACGTCGTTGATAAAATAAACCCGCAGGAGTGTTACCATCTGGCTGCGCAAAGTTTCGTCAGCTATTCATTTGAGGATGAATTCTCGACTATCACCACCAATATAAACGGAACCCACTTTGTACTGTCTGCCATCAAAGAACGCGCGCCAAAATGTAAGTTCTATTTTGCCGCATCAAGCGAAATGTTCGGCCACGTGCATGAAACCCCGCAAAATGAAAACACGCCGTTCCACCCGCGATCACCGTATGGAATCTCAAAAGTCGCGGGATTCGATTTGACGCGTAATTACCGCGAAGCCTACGGCATGTTTGCGCTTTCCGGTATACTGTTTAATCACGAAAGCCCCCGCAGGGGATTTGAGTTCGTTACCAGAAAGATCACTAACGCAGTCGCCGAAATTAAATTGGGGCTTTCCCATGAAGTCAGAGTTGGGAACCTCTCGGCAAAAAGAGATTGGGGATTTGCCGGCGATTACGTAAAAGCCATGTGGCTGATGATGCAACAATCAAAACCTGAAGATTACGTTGTGGCTACCGGCGAAACACATTCGGTAAAAGAATTTCTTGACGCCGCCTTTGGATGCGTCGGCCTTAATTGGAAGAAATATACCGTTATAGATAAACAATTTTACCGTCCTTCCGAAGTCCACCTTTTGCTGGGAAACTATTCAAAAGCAAAGAAGAAACTCGGATGGAAACCCGAAGTAAAATTCAAACAACTTGTTCAGATGATGGTTTCCGAGGATCTGCAACGCCTCGGAGCTTGCGCCAAATAATAGAGAGGGACTCATGGCACAACCGCTTGTTTCATTCAATATCGCAACATACAATTCTGCCAAAACCCTTGGCAAATGCTTAGAATCCGTAAAAAAACAGACGTATCCCAACCGGGAAATCGTTATTATGGATTCCCATAGCAAGGATGCGACACTTGATATCGCAAAACAATACAACGCAAAAGTGGTCTTTGCCCCGACTTTGGCAACAGCCCGAAAAGCGGGAGCAGATGCCAGCAAAGGTGACTATATATTCATTGTCGATTCTGACCAGATCCTTGAGCCCGATGTTGTATCGCGCTGCGTGCATGCCTGCGAAGATGAAAAGTTTGACGGAGTTACGCTTTTTGAGAAATCGCTTATTATCCATAACACCTTTGTGGAGAGAGTCATCGCCTATGATAAGGAGATATTCCACTCCCTGCATGACGATGATCCCATTCACGGAACGGCTATTCCCCGTTTTTTCAGGGCCACCTATTTCAAGAAAGTCG
>CAZJJL010000065.1:1329-4855 GCA_964546325.1 uncultured Planctomycetales bacterium
TGTGGAAGCCTACATCTGGCATCATGAAACACCTACGATACGCGATGTCGCCAAAAAGTTTTTCCGGTACGGCTATTATTACATACCGGCGTACCATTTTAATAAGAAACTCGCCGTGGCACACAGCATGCCGCGCAGAACTTATTTTCACGGGAAAGCATTAAAGAACCCGATTCTCTTTCTGGGATTATTCTATGTATATTTAGTAAAGGCAGGCGCAGCGGCATTGGGCGCTCTCACGTACCTCGTGAAACGGAAAAAAGATGACTAAACCGGTAATTTCCGTTGTTATACCGACGCTCGGAAGGACAGCAGAGCTTGAAACATGCCTGAACGCCTTAGCGCGGCAGACATTCCGCGATTTTGAGGTAATCGTCGTAACAGACGTTCAACAACGGCTTATCCATCTCAAAGATCAATACACAGCTTTGCAGATCATGGTAACAGAGCAACAGCATAAAGGTTTAACCGCAGCGCGTAACCGCGGCTTTGAGACTGCGCGCGGAGAAATCATCAGCTTTATTGACGATGATGTTGTCGTGACCGATACCTGGCTCCAAGAAATATTCAACACCTTCAACGCCTCTTCCGATATCGGCGGAGTTAGCGGACCTACGATCATTCCCGAAGGAATGTCGCAGAACAGGGATATTCTCGCTTTTCAGAAAAATTCTAGCGGCAGCGGCTTTTGGGCGATAGTAGGAAAGATTTACGCGTATTTTGTTTTGGAGAATAATCCGAATACGATCGGGAAAATCTATAAAAGCGGCGCTTTTTCGCTCGGCTCGAATTTTAAGGAATCAGCGCAGATCAAACAACCATTTGACGTTGACTATCTGGAAGCCTGTAATATGAATTTTCGCAAAAACGTTATTGATACAATCGGAACATTTTCTCCCGAATATTTAGGCCTCGGGGACTGGAGCGAACCTGACCTGGCATTTCGCGTCAAGAAGGCGGGATACCGTCTCGTCTATAATCCGAAAGCGGTCGTTAACCACTGCATCAGCCAAAAGGGTGTTTTTGAACAGCGCGGTAACGGCAGCTGCCAGCGTATGATCAATTTCGTGCATTTTTATTTTAAATGGAACCGCCTGAACCTTGAAAAAGCGGTTCGATTCGGGTTTAACCTGCTGTTCCAGAATCTATACTGGTGTTACAAATTCGTACAAACCGGGGATTATAACTGGTTAACCGGTATTTGGGGAACAATGCTGGGTCTCGGAGGTCAATTATGCAAGTGGTAATATTATGCGGCGGCAAAGGTACGCGCATGGGTAATGACGAACTACCGAAATGCCTTTTCCCGATAGGAGATAAGCCGATTCTCTGGCATATCATGCATAGTTACGCATACTACGGTTTTAATGAATTCATCCTTTGCCTTGGATACAAAGCAGCCAAGATCAAGGAGTACTTCGCTAAATCCAAAGAATGGAATATAACCTGCGTAGACACGGGTGTGGATACCAATACCGGAGGCAGGATCAAGCGCGTCAAAGAATATGTAAAAACAGACCTTTTTCATGCAACCTATGGCGACGGACTTTCCGATATTAACATCGCCAAACTCCTTGAATTCCACCATATGCATAAGAAAATGGCTACCTTAACGGCAGTAAAACCATTTTCGCCGTTCGGTATCGTCGGCATTGATCCCCACTCAAACTCGGTCACCCACTTTGAAGAAAAACCGATCCTTGACCACTGGATCAACGGGGGGTTCTTCATTTTTCATAAAGAGATTTTCCGGTATATCCATGATAATGATATCCTGGAAAAAGAGAGCTTTGAGCGCGTCGTTGCGGATAAAGCGCTTAACGCGTACAAACATGACGGATTCTGGATGTGTATGGACACGTATAAAGATAATTTACGGCTTAATGACCTATGGGCTTCAGGGCATGCGCCCTGGGCAGTATGGAAAGGAAAACGATAATGAGTTCATTCTGGAAAGATAAACGCGTATTTGTCACGGGCTGCACCGGGCTTTTAGGGTCATGGCTGGTACATTATTTGCTTAAAAATCAAGCCCAAGTCATCGGTCTTATCAGGGATGAACTTCCGAATTCCAATTTATCGCGCCTTAACGTGATGCATAAGATAACTATTGTTCGGGGAAATCTTGAAGACCCGCTTTTAATGAACCGCGTTATGAGCGAATATGAGATCTCCGTGATATTCCACCTTGCTGCTCAGACACTGGTTACGGTTGCCAATAGCGACCCGGTCTCAACCTTTGAAGCGAATATAAAGGGTACCTGGAACATCCTTGAGGCTGCCCGGCACTCGAAATTTGTTCAACAAGTCATTGTTTCATCAAGCGATAAAGCCTACGGCGAAAAAGATAAGCTCCCTTATCGGGAGAACGACGCTCTTCACGGCCTTCATCCCTATGATGTTTCAAAAAGCTGCGCCGATCTTATTTCGCAAACATATCACAACACCTACGGCCTTCCGGTTTGCGTAACCCGTTGCGGCAACCTTTACGGAGGAGGAGACCTTAATTTCAGCAGGATCATTCCCGGGACCATACGATCGGCTATCTTTAACGAATCGCCGATCATCCGCAGTAACGGCAGGTATATCCGCGATTATTTTTATGTTGAAGATGCGGTCGACGCATTGATGACGCTCGTTGAAAAAATGAAAAATCCCAAAATACACGGGAACGCCTTTAACTTCTCCAGCGGCGTTCATCTCAACGTTCTGGATCTGGTTGATATGATCCTTGGCCATATGAGAAAGAAATTGAAACCTACGATTCTCGATCAAGTCAAGCACGAGATCAAAGACCAATATCTGTCTATTGAAAAAGCCAAAAAAATGCTCGGATGGAAACCAAAGTTCGGGCTCGAGGCAGGCCTTAAACGCACGATCACCTGGTACGAGGAGTACTTCAGGAACAATAGATAACGCTATGTTTGGTGATCGGTTTACGGTATTCGGTTAGCAAAGCTCTTTTGCCAGTGTATGCATACTCAGGACTAAGCATGTGTGGTTTTACCATAAAACTGCAGAAAAGTAAGAACGGTCCCTCAAAACAAACCCCGACTAATCCTCATACAGCTGCCATAAACGTTACAAACGATACTTTTGAGTTATCCTTTAACGGATTTTCTATCTCTGCCCAGTTGGCTTCCAATAAAAGAAGCAGAGCCTATTATGAAAAAAATAGCGGCTCATACACGGGATCTTTTGTTGTTGTATTCGGTTGGTGTTATGCTATCTTTGGAAACGATCCGGCTCTCGAAGAGAATGATCTTAAAGAAATCCTGTTGCACCATCGGGGAAATAACCTAGCCGCTCAGCTTAAAAAATTGAGCGGACAGTTTTGCCTGATCTCTTTTGACCATATTTCAGGCACCTGCTGGTGCGCCGGCGATGAATGGGCGCAACACAGTTTCTACTACGGCGCCAATGCAGATTCTTTGATCGTCTCCAGCAGAGCCGGTATTATTGCGGATAATATAAACGCGCCGATCTCCGGATATGATTATATTACCCGGCTCCGCGGATCGTTATA
>CAZJJL010000065.1:4865-8293 GCA_964546325.1 uncultured Planctomycetales bacterium
GGGAAGAACGCTTTTTTCAGGCATACAGCGAATAACCTGCGGAAAAGCATTACTCTTGGATATTTGCCAAAGATCTGCGTATATCATTACGGTTTTTGATATCATTAAGTCAATAGAGCAAACCGCCTTTCACGAATCCCTTGAGAAAATGCTTCATGTATTTACGGGGATTTGCCAACGGATCCTTCGTTTCCCTAAGCTTGCGATCGACCTCACCGGAGGCAACGACACAAGGCTCAGCGCAGCTGTTTTAGCAGCATATATGCCAGCGGATGCTTCCTCTCGAATAATATTCCAAGTGCGCCAGGCTCCGGAACATCCTGATGCCGTTATCGCAAAAAAGATCGCCGAAATGTACAACTGGAAGTTTTACAGACATGATCGCAATCTCGACATCGAAGAGAGCACCGAGGATCTCTTATTCAGGATTGCCCCCTTTTCAGACGGCAATCGTTATCCTTCCAGTTTAGCAAATGATATCACCCATATAGAATCGAACTGGAGTGATTTTCATTATTTCTGGGGATCTCTTGGCGGAGAATTATGCAGAGACCTTTTTTGGCACCAAGAATTACTCTCTTTGGGGCTTACCCATAAGGTCAATTATAATGCTTTCTTGAATAGGCTTAAAGCATCGCCCTATATTGATATCAACCGGATCTCATCGAAAAAGCTTACTCAAAAGAACCATAACGAATATCTTCTGTCTTTTTACAGGCACATAGGTGAAATGCGCAGCAATCAAACAAACGCGTATAAACTTGACCGTATGCAACTTTATTTATACTCATCAATGAATGATACGTGGTCTGTTTCAGCGTGGAGGACAAGAATATTGCCCTTCTTTACCTCAGAATTACTCAATGTCTGCCTGACTATCCCCTGGCATCATAGAGTAGCCAGGAGACTTACCACTGCGCTTATTATGAAACTGGAGCCGGAACTTGCCCGGATCGCAAACGATAAAGGAGCACCCATGGCACCTTTATCGTGGCGCAATAGTAATGAATATCTGCGTTATGCGTATCAATTTGTTCTTTCCGGTTGTTCACGCAGGATTTTACGGAAGAAGTTAACCCCTGCCTATGGGTTCATTCCGAATGTCCGAAGGCCAAAGCAATGGATGCATTGGATACTGAAAAACGGCTCTCCATTACTAACAAGCGGATCTCAAAAGCTTTTTGATCGGGCATTACAGAATGCCCCCTTGAGAACAGAAGAAGAATATGAGATTGAAATGCTTATGCTCATTGCAGCATTGAAAAGAGCCTACCCGGGAATACAGGAGACGTTTGACTTCAATCCGCAAGATCCCCTCATCACGGCAGAAGGCAGAATATTTTGATCTTCAAAGAGCCCTGACATTTTCATCAGGGCTCTTTGCTGTTAAGCTTAAAGTTTTTCGCTTTTAATACCCTCTGGTATAATGCGTTTAAGCAAAGCCAAAGACTCTTGCCGAATACCCGTATAACCAAAACACAAAAAGATGTTCATAACACGTTGATTATGATACAATTATATAATTACGTTTTACGCTAAAACAGTCGGAACTGATACGAATTCACATGTCCAATCCTTTAAACAACCTCCTGGTTTCTATTGTCATTGTTAATTATAACGGGGCTGAGTTTCTTGAAGCCTGCATTCGAAGCGTTTTGGCCGGTTCTTACCCCCAATTTGAAGTAATAGTCGTTGATAACGCTTCTTCCGATGCCAGCATACCGCTTATCAAGCGCCTGGCAGCAGAAGACAGCCGCGTCAGACTCATTGAAAGCAACATAAATCGCAACTATACCGGTGGAAATAACCTGGGTATACGAAACGCCAAAGGAAGCCTTATCGCGATCATAAATAGCGATACAGAAGTTTCCAAAAACTGGCTGGAAGGGCTCGTTTCTGCTATGAGCGACCCAACGGTAGGCGCCTGCCAACCGAAAATACTGCGTTTTTACGAAAAAGAGCGTATTGACAATACCGGCGGGTTAATCGATGCCCTAGGATATACTCAAGGAAGGGGCACTGGCGAACCGGCTGAACACTACCCAACCGCAGAGGACGTGTTCTTTGCTGGCGGAACTGCGTTCATGGTAAAGAAAGATGTTCTCGATATGGTCGGCTTATTTGATGAGGATTTTGTCCTTCATTGGGAGGATGTTGACCTGGCCTGGAGGATCCGCCTTAAAGGATACCGCATACGCTACATCCCCCAGTCCACAATCTATCATAAGATCTCAAAGACTATTGCCAAGTGCTCAAACCAGACTATGATACAGTTCCACATCAGAAAAAATAGGATCTGCGGGCTTATAAAAAACTATAGCCTTTTGCATCTCTTGCTTCGCATCCCCATGCTTATCCTTTTATATTGCATGATAGCCTGTTTTGAAATACTCAAAAATAAGAATATCGCGGCAGCCATGCCAACGTGCAAAGCGATCTGGTGGAATATATATTCGATACAAAAAACGATCAAGAAGAGATCGTTTGTGCAACATCACATACGAACCGTACCTGATAGAGAAATAGAGAAATTCTTTGAAAGAAAACTTATTTTTATGAAAACCCTCACAACCAAGGTATGCGCGTAACGAATTAACTATGGGCTTATATTTCGATCTCACTATTTCCGGTGCAAACGACTACAAACTCTCATCAGATAAAACGGGAGCGCATCGTAAGATCTTAGCCTACGCGCAGCCCGGACTATCAATCCTTGATGTAGGTTGCGGAGCCGGGTATATCGGCGCTGCGTTTAAAGAAAAGGGGTGCTATGCTGTCGGTATCGAAGCGGATGAAAAAAGGGCGTCACAGGCAGCAAAGATCCTCGATAAAGTCATTGTCAGCGATATTGAAGATATTCCATCGCTTCCGTTCCCAAAACATTCCTTCGATATCATTATTTGCGCAGATGTCCTTGAACATCTGAAACGGCCCGACAAAATGCTCGTCTCCCTTAAGTCGTATGTGAAAGAAAAGGGGATAGTGCTTATTTCCGTCCCTAACATCGCCAGAATAGACATGCGGTTACGTTTATTACGGGGGATCTTCCGATATGAAAACGGAGGGACCATGGATAAAACTCACCTGAGATTCTTTACAAAAAGCACAATTCATGAACTGCTGCGTATGTGCGGATATGAAATAACGAAAAGCCAGACGAGCGGGATTTTCTCACATTATTCTTTCCTGAAAATATTCGACCCTTTGTTTGCGTTCCAATTCATTATTGCAGCCAGGCCCCTGACCGATGCAACAACCTAACGGTTTTCCGGATCTCGAAAGTCAATCCATGAAAGATCCACTCGCTTCCGTGATCATTGTGAACCGCAACGGACTTGAGTTCGTAGATACCTGTCTTAAGAGCGTTTTTGCCAATACCTATCCGAATTTTGAGGTTATCTTCGTTGATAACGGCTCTGACGACGGAA
>CAZJJL010000066.1:0-8172 GCA_964546325.1 uncultured Planctomycetales bacterium
CCAGCAGCGCTTCGGCCTCTGAGCAGAAGAATGAATCCGCTGCAGTGGCAAATCCCACGAGCGGCGAGTTGATAAACAAAGCTTGGGATGCCAACGGAAAGAAGAATTTCGACGCGGTTTTCGAAAGCACGCAGAAACTGATCGATCTTTATTCGGCAGATGCCGATAAGGAACAAGCTTCATTAAAAAAACTTGCAAAAGCCCGCGCTGAAATTGAATCCGTGCAGTTGTTGAACGACGTTGCCACCGCGTATTTTATTCAGGGCGAGGCGTATCGTAGTCAGGGGAAAACAGAAGAGTCGATCAAAGCGTTCCGGGTCGTTGTGGAAAAATATTGTTTTGCGCAGGCCTGGGATCCGCGCGGCTGGTTTTGGTCTGTTGCAAAAGCTGCCCGTGAGAGCATTCTGAAATTGAACCCTTCGGAAGAACTTTCTTCACCGTGCCCCGAGGAAAAAGAGATCGTAAAAATAAAGGTTTCGCAGACTCCCACCAAGATCGTTCTCTATGACCCCGGCAAAGAAGATATCGTTAATTACGCAAAATACGGGGAATTTTTGAATGTCGGCACGAAGGAGTACAAATATGTGGTCAAAGATCAGGAAGGTTTAAGCGCTGCGGTCGGAGAAGGAGTCTATCCGAATACGACATCGATCCGCTGGGATCCCGAGTTTAAGAAAGCGCTTAAGGATAAAAGGCTTAATGGGGATCAGTGGGATTTCTTGCAATCTCCCGATATGGAAGCGGCGTTCCTGAAATGGGCGACAGCGCCTGAACCGCAGGGCGTTAAGTTATTTTATACGGGACTTATCCTTGAAAAAGCGGGCCTTATAAAACAGGCGATCAAATGTTATTACGCTATCGTCGTGCATTTTCCGGGCGCTTACGGTTGGACGTATTGGCATACGCCGTGGTACGTCGGGCAGGCCGCGGTCGGCAAGATCAATTATCTTTTGCGCAAGGATCCTTCGATCGGCTATAAGCTTGTGGATGCCGATGTGCGTATCATAAACGGGTTTGATAATGACGTTGCCAATGATATTGTGGTGGCAAACCCCGGGAAATTCGTAAAGATTAATCCTCTTGAGATATTAAAACCGCGGCCGAATCGCAATTTGATAAGCGTTACGAAGCGTTCCGGTAAAGGCGCGGTCTATGTGCAGCAGTATGAGACCGGCGATTGGGAGCTTATCGTGAACGGTAAGCCGTATAGTATTCAAGGTATAACGTATGCGCCGACGAAGATCGGACAATCTCCCGACTTAGGTTCACTGACCAGTTGGATGGACGATGATTTTAACGCCAATGGAAAAGCCGACGGTCCGTATGATTCTTTTGTTGATAAAAATAGGAACAATATACAGGATAATGATGAGCTGGTTGTCGGTGATTTTAAATTAATGCAGGAGATGGGAGTCAATACCATCCGGCAGTATCATCATCCGCAGAAGATCGATAAAGTCGTCTTGCGCGACATGTTTGAAAAGTACGGTATTCGGGTTATCATGGGTGATTTCCTGGGTAAGTACGCGATCGGTTCAGGTGCTAATTGGAACCCGGGAACGGATTATACCAACGAAGAACAGAAGAAGAAAATGATGGAATCCGTCTTGGGTATGGTCAGAGAGTATAAGGATGAGCCGTATATTCTGTTCTGGCTCTTGGGTAATGAAAATGTTTATGGCTATGGATGTAATGCGGATAAAGAGCCGGACGCATATTATGCTTTTGTCAATGAAGTTGCCCAAAAGATCAAGGAGATCGACCCTGAACATCCGGTGGCGGTCTGCGGAGGCGATATCCTTTACCTTGATAAATTCGGCAAGAATTGTCCGGATGTAGATATTTTCGGTACGAATGCCTATCGCGGTGAATACGGATTCGGATTTTTCTGGAGCCAGGTTAAGGAGTATGCGGATAAGCCCGCGTTCATTACGGAGTTCGGATGCCCGGCGAAAGCAGAGGGAAAGACCGATGATGAAGCTGAAGATCTGCAGGCTGAATATCACCGCGGCTCATGGGAGGATATTTCCAATAATATGGCATTTGCAGGTGGTCAGGGGAACGCGATCGGTGGCGTTGTGTTTGAGTGGCTTGATGAATGGTGGAAAGCCTACGAGCCGAGCGTGCATGACGTAAAAGCGTTGTGGGCAGGCCCTTTTCCCGACGGATATATGCACGAAGAGTGGCTGGGGGTCGCCGGACAAGGTGACGGGAAACATAGCCCGTTCTTGAGGCAGTTGCGGAAGTCATATTTTACGTATAAAAAATTGTGGAAATGATTGTAGGTGTTTAACAAAAAACAGGAGGATGGACAGATGAGGAAAATACTAGCGGTAGCAGTGGCGATGTGTTTGCTTATTCCTGCGGCAGGATTTAGCGCCGAGGAAGCGGCAAAGGCGGCAAAAGGAAAATCATTTTTGATCTATGCGGATAAGAAGTCGCCGGATAACCATTTTATCCCTTCGGGATGGATGGGCGATGTCGGTGATATCAAACTTGATGATCAGTGTATGGAATTCGCGCATGGCGGGACCACATCCTTGAAATTCACCTTTAGCGGTAAAAGAACGCAGGGGCAGGGATGGGCTGGTGTCTATTGGCAGAACCCGGCAAATAACTGGGGTACTAAAAAAGGCGGATTCGATCTTACCGGTATGACCAAAGTCACTTTTTGGGCGCGTGGTGCAAAAGGCGGGGAGGTCATTCAGAAGTTTGTCGTCGGCGGCATTAAAGGTCAGTATCCTGATACCGCCAACGTCGAGATGGGGCCGGTTACCTTGACACCGCAATGGCAGCAGTATACGATCAATTTGGCAGGTAAGGACCTTTCGTATATAAGCGGCGGTTTTGGATGGGTTACGACCGCTGATTTGAATCCCGAAGGGGCTGTATTTTACATTGATGATATTCAGTACGAAGTCGATCCTTCGATGAAGCCGGAAGGCAAGAAACAGGAAGCTGTTCCGTTCTATGTTTTTGCCGACAGGTCAAGCGCTAAAAATCATTTCATTCCTTCAGGCTGGATGGGTGATTACGGCGATATGAAGATCGAAACAGGCTCAAGTGAAGATCCGTATCTGGGAGATACGTGTATCAAGCTTATCTACAGCGGCAAAGGGACTAACGGTGCGCGTTGGGCAGGTATGTATTGGCAGCACCCGGCAAATAACTGGGGTAATGTCGACGCTGGCTTTGATCTTTCCAAGGCAAGCAAAGTTACCTTCTGGGCGCGCGGCGCAAAAGGCGGCGAGCGTATAGAAGAGTTCAAGATCGGCGGTATCATGGGAGAATTCTCCGATTCTGATACCGCGGGCATCGGTCCCGTTGTATTGAATAAGGAATGGACGCAATATACCATTGATCTTAAAGGCAAGGACCTCTCCAATATCATCGGCGGGTTCTGCTGGGCAACCAATGTCGATGTCAACCCCGAAGGATGCACATTCTATTTGGATGAGATCAAATACGAATAAGCAAAGTCACAAAGTTACAAAGTCACAAGGTTACAAGATCGTAAGCCGCAAGGGATTATTCCTTGCGGCTTGCGGTTTTTGTATTACAGCGCTTCTTATGGGAGCGGCTCCCCGCGTAAAACCGAGCAAGGTTTTTATCAAGACGCTGGCGAACAAGCATTATCAGCTTATCGTTGACGGCAAGCCTTTTATCGTTAAAGGCGTTTGCTATAGCCCTATTCCTATCGGCAGTGATCATCAATACGACTGGTGGAGCGATCCGAACAAGCCGTGGATAACCGACGGAAAACTTATGAAGGATATGGGGGTTAATACCGTTCGGATCTACCAGGTCGGCGAAAACCCTGAAGCGGTAAAACAAGTTATTCGGGATTTATATTCATTATATGGCATTCGGGTGATCCTCGGCCACTGGCTGGGGTTTTGGGAGTATCCCTGTCCGCTGTACGGAGATAAACGTTTTCAAGACCGCATCAAAGAAGAGATCGTTGATCTGGTCAAGATGTATAAAGATGAGCCGGGTGTTTTATTCTGGACGCTTGGCAATGAGAATAATTATTCTTGTCTCGGGCGCGTCAATCCTTGGACGTCCGATGAGATCGAGAAAGAAAAGGATCCGCAGAAGCAGAATCAAATGCGGGCGGAGATCTATTATTCGTATGTCAATGATATAGCAAAAGCGATCCATGAGGTGGATAAGAATCATCCTGTTGCGTTGGGTAACGGCGAGTTGATCGGTCTTGAATCTGCCGCAAAAGTATGTACCGACATAGATTTAGTTGCGTGTATCATCTATCGGGGGAAGACTTTCGGTAATCTCTTCCGCGCGCTGCGAATGACATTTGATAAGCCGGTTGTTTTAAGCGAGATCGGCGCTGATGCGTATGACGCTTTTCTTCAAAAAGAAGACCAGAATATGCAGGCATTTTTCCTTGAATCGCAATGGCGGCAGGTATATGAAAATGTCGCCGGCAGTAAAGAAGGGTCGGGGAATTGTCTGGGCGGGGTTATCTTTGAGTGGACCGATGAGTGGTGGAAGCATAATGATCCCGACCCGACGGGGTGGATCGAGCATTCTTTAGAAGCAGGCTGGAGCAACGGACAGTATTATTTTGACATCAAGGCAAAAGATAACAAGAACATGAATGAAGAATGGTTTGGTATCGTAGCCCTTTCCTCCGAGAAAGAAGGCGGGATCAACAAACGTATCCCCCGGAAGGCCTATTACGTTATACGGGAATTCTGGAAGAATCCCTCGCGATATATCAGTCAAAAACAAAAAACAAAAGTAAAAAGATAACCAGGGATGACTATGAAAAAAATACTTATACCCGCTGTTGTGGTGATATCTGTTTTAATGGCGCGTGCCGGGTTCGCGGTTACGCCGGAACAAAATTCCCTGGCCGCGATGACCAAAGCGGTAATGGAAGCTGCGGCGCCCGATGATTTGAGCCGCGCTTTCGACGGGTTGACTGCGTATTATGCCCGGGAACACTCGTTTAAAAACTATATTACCTATTTACAGTCGCTTACCCAGAAAAAGAAGGATCTTGAGCCGTATACCGACTATTACATCGCTTTAGCTCGCTATCTGCAGCTGAAGTACCTCGAAACCGAGCAGTTGTGGGATGAATATTTTACGCAAGGCAATAACTATCGAGATGAATTGGTTTCGCACGCTGAAAAATCGATCGCGGCGACCAAACCCGGGGAAAAAGTGCACGTAAACGCGCTGCTTTTATTATGGAAATTACATAACGACCAGCAGGATACGTTCCGTGACAAGGCATTGAACGATCTTATGAAGGCTGTTGGCGGGTATAATCAAGGATCGTCTGATATGGGTTTGCTCAAGAGTGTTGCCGATGACCTGCTTGCCGGACAGGAAAAAACCAGGGCGCGTGAAGTTTATCGCATGTATGTCCAGAAATTATTAACGGGGTCAGTGAGCGATGAAACACTTCGTTCTGAGGCGGATGCTTTTCGGGATGCGGGTAATCTGGACCTCTCGGAAGTTTTGTACGACGCGTATTTTGAGCGGTTGCAAAAAGAGAATGACGTGCGAAAGACCGCGACCGCCCTTGTTGAGGCCGCGGTCGTGTTTTCTTATAAGGACAGCGGGGTATCCGATCCTTTGTATGCGGAAAAACTTTTTAAGCAAGCCGATCAGCTCAGTAACGGAGCCGTGCTTGATGAAACGCGTTCATATATACGGGCATATAATCTGGAGAAATCCAAGGAATTCTTAAGCGCGCTGGCGGCTTTCGAGCAATTGCTTGAGCGTTTTCCGCAGACGCGGTATTCAGATGAAGCCATATACAAGGATGCGTTGATCAATGTCTATGTTAAACGCGATATTGAAGCGGGCCGCAAGCTTTTTGAACAGCTTGGGTATAGCCAGGTACCGACACCGCAAGGGATCGCAAGTTTGTATCAGCTGGGGCTTCTTATGCAGTGGCAGAAGGATACGGTAAAAGCCAAGGCGTACTTCAATACGCTTTTGGAAAAAGCAAAAGAAGGTTTTCAGGATTCGGTTGTTTTAGCCAGGCAGCGTTTGGCCGAGATCGAAGAGGACCGTCCGATCGAAAGCAATCTTAAGATGTTCCTCGATGTTTCTTTGCAACCCGATGGCCAGCCGTATAATGGCGCGGGAGTTTTATTAAAAGCATCGCCGGCGAAACTCGCTCGCGGAGGTGAATCGACCATATCTGCGGTAGCATACGCGGGAGAGAGCGGATGCATGCAGCCTGAGATCCAATATATTTGGTCAGGGTATTTAGGCAACATGCCGCCAGAACCGGGCGCTTCAGAATTTGCTGCGCAATATAGGCTGCCGGGGAATAAAGAGATCAACCTTGTCGTGCTTACTCCGACAGGAGTCATTGATCGAGGGATATATCTTGTTGATGTAGAGTAAGTAAGCTCAATACTCTTGTCGAAAGTTCTGCAAGTCCTTTGCTTTAGCGGGAAGAATATCCTCGCGTTTCATCTCCGAATTCGACTTGGCGATATTGCGCAACATATTAAAATTGCTTGACTTGAGGTTCCTTTCATAGTATAACTAAATCAATCATTGTTTTTATATCCGCTTCTGCTGCTTATACTTCAAGCGGAAATTCTTTTAAAGTTGCCACGGAGAAAGGCATAAAATCGATGCGTACGACTGAATTCCGTAAGGAGGAATTCTCTGAAAAAGAAAAACGCACGATTGATATCCTCGAAATTTTGCGTAGGTACGGGCCGATCAGCCGACCTGAAATTTCCAAGGAGATGGGGATAAATGTCGTCACGATCTCAAATTACATCGACGATTTTATCAAACACAATCTCGTTTACGAAAAAGAGCTCGATGTTTCTGAAGGCGGTCGGCGGCCTACCCTTCTTGATTTAAATCCGCGCGCAGCATATACCATCGGCGTAGGGCTTAACCTTATGAATATGGTTGGGCTTTTGACGGATTTAAAAGGGAACATTATAACGAAGACACAGATCGCCCGGCCGAAATCGTTGTCGGTGCGTCAGGTTACAGAGTGTACCATGGACATTGTGCGCGAAGTTGTTAAGCGCTCAAAAGAATATGTCCCGAATCTTAAAGGCGTGGGGATCGGTGTCGCGGGTCTGGTCAATAAAAAGACCGGTGCTATCCATTGGCCGCAAAAAGTCGATCAGTATTATACGTACGCGACTGTTGATCTGCAATTACGCGAGCTTATAGAAAAAGAATTCAACCTTCCTGTTTTAATTGAGAATGACGCGACTGCGGCTTGTTTCGGCGAGCATTGGCTTGACCTTGAGCGCGGATACAAGAACGTGATCTATATGTTCTCCGGCGTAGGCTGCGGTATTATGATCAACGGGGAGATCTTCACCGGTTCTCAAGGATACGCAGGAGAGACCGCGGTATATAATTTTAAGGAACAGGATACGTTTCAGTGCCCTGCGGCAAAGAGTTGTTTTATCAAGCGTTGGGAGATGGACCTGGGGATCGTTGAAGAAGTAAAAACAAAGCTGAACCAGGATAAAACGGCGGCGCTTGAGTTCAAGCGTATTACTTCGACCGATATTTCAGAAGCCGACCTGAAAACTATTTTTGCGGCTGCCCATGCTCAAGAACCGATATCGTCCGCGGCGTTGCAGGACGCGGGGTATCGATTGGGTGTTAAAATTTCTCAGCTGGTCAATCTTTTGAATCCGCAAGTGGTCGTTATCGGCGGAGGATTTGAAGAAGCAGGGGATGCGTTCTTAAATAAAGTAACTGCCACGGTCAGAGATTGGTCGTTCCACGAAACGACTGAAGATCTCAAGATTACGTATTCGCAGCTGCGTGAAAATGCCGTTGCGATTGGCGCCGCAAGCCTGGTGATGCAGAATTTGTTCGCCCGGATCGGATAAGCCACGAGGAGGGGTGATGGATCAGAAAATAAAATTTATTCTCATGGGGTTGGGTGGGTTGGCCCTTATCGGATTCATAAGCGCGTTTATGAATCTGAACGCTAAGGTTGAGATCGAGCGCGAAAGGGATTCTTTGAAAAAAGAAAACACCTCTCTTGTTGCTCAAGTGAATGAAACTATCCAGCTTAAACAGCGTTATGAAGATAAATTGAATGCGATTACTTCCGAGATAGAAAAAGCGCGCGGTGCTCCGCATGAACTGCAGACACGCTATGAGTTGGTAGAACAAGCCCGTGAAGAATTATCG
>CAZJJL010000067.1:0-8149 GCA_964546325.1 uncultured Planctomycetales bacterium
CAGGTATGGCCCATACAGCACCTCGTCTTTCATTGGTTATCCGTAAACGGTTATCGGTTCTCGGGAATGCGCCGCTTGCCGAACACCTCAAACCGAAAACCTGATACATTATCCGAATATACTCAACACAATCGCCAAATTCTCATCCGCGCTAAGAGAGTGCGGCGCGTTCTGAGGCATAAAGATGAAGGTTCCCGGCTTCATAACGATCTTCTTTTTGCCGAGCATAAACACGCCTTTTCCTTTTAAAACCGTAACCGCGGCTTCACGCGTAGACGTATGCTCCGAGATATCACTGCCTTTTGCAAGGCACATAAGCGTATAATTCGAATCGGCAGTTTTTACCAAAACCTTGCTGAATACCCCCTGCCGGGGGAATTCCATCAACGCTTCAAGATCATCAATAACGGAAGTGATTTTTTTTGCCATAGGTACACCGGTATTATACAAAAGCCACTACGCGCGCCCAGGCAGCGCCGCAATCGAGTATCTTGATCGGAAAACATTGGATCGTAAAACCGTGCGAAGGCAATTTTCCGAGGTTGGTTAAACGCTCAATATGCGCATATTCTTTTTTGCGTCCGTAAAAATGCGCGGGCCAAAGCACCGAGCCATCTTTGGTCCTATGGAAATCCGCCATCATATATTTATACGGCCTATCGAAGCCAAGAGTGTCGACGCCGATGATATTGACTTTCTGGTCAAGGATATAGGCGATTGCTTCGGGAGAAACACCGGGATAATTCGTCAAATACTCCCGGGTGCCGAAATACTGATCGGCACCGGTGTGCAATAAAACGATATCGTTCGGTTTTATGACGTAATTTATTTTTGAGAGGGCCCGGGTAACATCATCCTTGGAAATAACTTCTCCCGGTTTTTTATGCGTAAAATTCAAGACCACCGCATCCGCATAACACCATTCAAGAGGGAGCTCCACGATCGGTTTTGAAGCGCGGCCTTCGGACTGGCGGCCGTAATGAAAGGAAAAGTCGATATGCGTGCCGATATGCACCGGACAATGCACGGTTTCTAAAGAAAGGAACTCTCCGTCGGGTAAATGCGAAGGCTGAATAATGCGTTTTCCAAAAAGGAATTCTATTTTTCCCTTCAGCGTACGGCTCATCATCACCCAGTTCAAATGACGGACCCCTTCTTTATGCCCCAGGCGGTCTATCCAGAACGGATGCACTTCGGGTGCGCGCTCATCAATAGGAAGGCTTAAGTCGACGATCTTCATCGCGGTCCCCCTTTTTAGGCTTTTAGCTTTTCCTTAAGAGTCTGTTCGATCTCATTCATCGTGGAGTACTTGGTGACTTCTTTGGGAGTTACCTTAATATTGAACGCCTTCTCAAGCGCAATACAATATTCCACCATTTCCGTCGAGTCAACGCCAATGCCGCTCGTTAACTGCACATCGTCTTGTAACTCTTCGGGCTTAATTTTCAAAAGTTTAACCAACGTATCTCGGGCAATCGCTTTAATGTCCATCATTTTCCTCCTTCTTCGGTAAGCGGTGAGCGGCCGCCGGAAAGCGCCAAACCGCCGCAAGCCGGCAACCGTTACCCGAAAACCTCAGATATGAACTTCCCCCTTGGTCGCTCCTGCTTCCCATTTATTGATGCCGTCCATGACATCCTTGAAACAAAGTTTCGCCAACGGATCGAAGTTGCTCTCCATAATACGGTTGATACGCCCGGGCTTGGAGAAAAATTCCCGCATACACCATGATCCCAGACGGCCGAGGTCCTCGATAGTCAAATGATCCGTCGGAATAACCGGGTGCAGGAAATCCCACTGGCTAAAATCGACTTTCTTGGGGTCGATCCAATTTTTCTTTAACGCAATCCTCCACATCGGGGAATTCGGAGCCGGCGTAACGTAACCGACCCATAGAATATCCGGGTCGACCTGGTCCGTGAATTCAAAACGCTGTTTAATGATCGCTTCCGTATCATAATCAAACCCCATCATAATATCGGCAACGATAGCGATATCGTTCTTGCGCAGGATCTCGATCGTTTTCTGGATCTGATCAAGCGTAATGCCTTTGGCGATTTTCTTAAGTTCCGATTGAGTGGTAACTTCTATACCAAAGACCCCCATGAATAATCCCGATTCTTTCATTAACGGCAGAATGGATTCGCAATTGACCCAATCGATGGCCCGGCCAAGGGAAACCCATTTGATGTCGATCTTTTTCTGCATTTTTAATTTGCAGAATTTTTCGACCCGAACGGGGTCGACGTTGAAATTATCGTCCTGGATAACCACGACCTTAACCCCGTATTTGTTCTGAAGCATCTCCATCTCTTCGATAACCCGTTCAGGGCTCTTCGAGCGCCATTTCAAGAAATCAGACGGTGAGCGCGGATCGAACTGGTCCCACTCATAGCAAAACGTGCACGCCGAAGGACATCCGCGCGACGTGACCATGTCAACGAACGGCTTCCAATAGGTGTGCCCGACGTATTTATCCATCGGAAAAAGATCATACGCGGGTAACGGCAACGCATCCAAATTATCAGAAAGCGGCTTATGCGGCCCCATAACGATCTTTCCGTCAATGCGCGAAGTCACGCCGCCGACATCCTTGAGATCTTTTTTCGTATCGATCGCCGCGATGAGGTCTCCGAAAGACTCTTCTTCACCCATAACGACAAAATCGATCTCGGGGATCTCTTCCAACGTAGGAACAGGCATTGCAGAATACCAAAGCCCGCCCAGAACAATTTTTGTTTTCGGCAGAACCTTTTTTATTCCGACAGCAGCTTCTTTAAAATGGCGCAAAACGCCGTATCCGCCATACCCATGCAGTTGTTCTCCCATGACCACGATATCGGGATTGTGAGCTTTCACCTGTTCGATCAAGGCAGCCATCGGGATCTGATCCGCTTTCCCGTCGATAACCGCGACATCCTTATATCCTTGCGCGCGCACAGACGCTGCCCAGTGCGCGTATAACTGATTCGGCGAACGGTGGATCCCGTGTGTTGCCCAGGCACCAACTTTAGGCATAACGAATAGAATCTTCATATTGTTCTTCCTCCTTATGGATACGCATGTTACTCTGAATTACAAAATCTCAATTGTTGTCGTGAGTCATGTGTCGCAAGTCGCGTGTAAATTCGTATTGCCTATAGCGTATTGTGTATTGCGTTGTAAAATCTAAACGGGTACCCCGCCTCGGGCGGAACTTTAAACACAATACTCAATACCCACGACGCACGACTAAACTTATTTTTCTACCACGAGAACCGAATTAATCCCGCCCCGACCGCGGGCAATGATCAGCGCTTTCTTGATCGTCGCCTCTTGTGCCGTTTGCGCGACATAATTCAAACCGTTCGGATCGGGATCATCTAAATTAATGGTCGGCGGGACTAAATTATGCTCCATCGCAAGCAACGTCGTGATAACATCGACTGCGCTTGATGCGCCTAATAAGTTACCGAACATCGATTTGGGACAACTTACGGGAATTTGCTCTAAGCGTTTGCCGAGCGCTTTTTTAAGCCCTGCGACCTCGCTTGTGTCCCACTTGTCAACCGCTAAACCGTCGAGAGAAACATAATCGATCTGGCCCGCGGAAATCCCCGCATCCTGCAAGGCAATCGTGATCGCCCTGCATAATTGGTCTCCCGAAGGATCGGGATCAAGACGGGAAACCCCGTCGCACGTCGCTCCGTAACCGCAAATATACCCCAGCGGCACTTTCCCGCGGCTTTTGGCGCGCGCAACCGACTCCAATACCATGATCCCCGCGCCCTCACCAACGACAAAACCCGAACGCTTTTTATCAAAAGGACGGTACGCGCCGTGCGGATCGACATTATTCGTCGAAAGGTTCCCGTATGTATTGCAACATAAAAATCCGTAGGGAGATACCGGCGCTTCAGTCCCGCCGGCCAGGATCATATTCAGCTTTCCTTTCGCCAATGTCTTACGGGCATAGCCGATAGCATCAAGAGAACTGGCACGGTCAGAAACAACCGTCTTTGAAAATCCTTTAATACCATAATAGATGGAGACCTGGCCTTGCGGCGCTGCGGGAAACCACGCAGAAGCCATATACGGGGAAACCCCCTCCCGGCCTTCGATATACAGATCGCGCAACTCCGTCTCCGCATAAAGCCATCCGCCGATGGCATTGCCCATAAAAATACCGACAAGATTCAGATCCTCCTGCTTTATATCGATCTGTGCTTCTTGCATAGCCATTTGAGAGCCGATAAGCGCCATATTGGCAACCGTGTCGATCTTTCTTAACAGTCTTTCTGAAAACGTAGAATATTTTTCCAGATCGTCGATTTGCCCGGCGATCTGACACTGATATTTCGAAGGATCGAAACGGGTGACTTTCTTGACAAAAGATCTTCCTGCTTTAATATTCGCCCAAAATTGCCGGCGCCCGATCCCCGAAGGCGCAACAATGCCGATACCGGTAACCGCAATTTTATCCATTATACCGCCTCATGACTAAAGAAGAATGTATCCCCGAGAACCCGCTGCTGGTTTTAAGAATCGTATTGATCTTTTTGCTGCGCGCGACATTCGGGATATAATCAAGGTCGCAGAGAGGATCCTTCTCCTCTTGGTTAATCGTAGGGGGAAGAAGATTGTTTTGAAAGATCTTCATGCAAACGGTCAACTCAATGGCATTTGCAGCCGCTAACGGGTGGCCGATCATGGATTTAAAAGAACTGATCGGGACCTTATAGGCATAATCCCCAAAAATCATTTTATACGCCGCTGTTTCAAAGATATCATTCATGCGCGTCGAAGATCCATGCGCGTTAATATAATCCATCTCCGTCGCTTTCATCCCCGCATCTTCAAGGGCAAGTTTGATACAACGTGCCATTGCCCCGCCGTCAGCCGGAAGATCGGTCATATGGAACGCGTTACAACTGGTCCCGAAACCAAGCACTTCCGCATAAATAGTGGCGCCGCGTCGCACGGCATGATCAAGTTCTTCAAGGACCAAGATACCCGCCCCTTCCGAAAGAACAAAACCGTCGCGTTTATTGTCAAACGGCCGCGAGGCCTTTTGCGGATCGTCATTCTTAACGGACAGAACATTAACCACGTCAAAAGCGCCAAAGGTGATCGGCGTAAGCGGCGCTTCCGCGGCTCCGGCGATCATAACATCATGCTCACCGTCCTGAATGGTTTCCAGCGCATACCCCAGCGCATCGGTTCCCGCGGTGCACCCGGTTGAAATAGTCGTGCAGACACCCTTCAATTTAAATTTTGCGGATAACTCCATAGAGGGGGTATTAAACATCGCCGCATCATACAGATCAGGCCTGCCGCGTGTCGGATCGATCGGATTCTTTCCGTCGTCGGTGACTAACGCGAATTCCTCTTCCATGTATTTGGTCCCGCAAATAGCGTTCGCAAGACATACCCCGACCCTTTCCGGGTCAACCTTTGAAAAATCGATCTTGCTGTCTTTAATAGCCATATCCCCTGCTACGACGCCGAACTGCACATAACGATCCATGCGCATAGCCTCGTCATGCGTAAGACCCAATTTGAACGGATCGAAATTAAGCACCTGCGCTGCGATCTTCGTATTAAAGACCGAGACGTCGAATTGGTCCACTCGACGAATACCCGATACGCCGTTTGACATTGCCTGCCACACCGCCTCTTTTCCTATTCCGTTCGGTGAAATAACTCCGACGCCGGTAACGACGACTCTTCTTTTTTTAGGCATAATATATTCCTTACAAAAATTATGTTTTCGGTACTCGGCTAGCGTCAAGCCGAAAAACCGCTAACCAACGTTACTCTTTTTTCTCTTCCACTCGACTGACCTTAAATACTATATTCCCGCCATCAGGGCACGTTACGGTATCGATAGAATCGGGATCTTTCATAAAAAAGAACTTCGCGCCGAAATTAAGCGCAAAGAGCGCCGGGAATGCGCAATGGAACGCAGCGCCGCAAAACCCGGGAATGCATTTAAGGCCGGTGGTCTCCCATTTATCGCCGATCTTATAGCCAAAGGTACATTTGCCTTTTGACTCTACGACTTCCAAAACCATTTTCTTGGGTTGCGGGCCCTTGAAATTCGGATCCTTGGCAACCACTTCCACGTTTCCCTCTTTATCAAGGATCTCCGCTTTAAATTCAAGCTTCCCTCCGTCGGGACAGGTGACCATAAGCGAACGCTGATTATCGCGGAAAGGGAACTTTGCTCCAAAGCTAAGCGCATAAATAACCGGGAATAAAACATGCGCCAACCCGAGACAAAAATGTTTCGGCGGATGCGTAAAATCATCGAGAATAAGCTCGTCTCCGATCTTATACCCGTGATAACAATGTCCCGCGACGTTGGTGACCGTTAATTTCAATTTAGGAAATGGCGTATCAACCATATTAGTTCAAGGCTCCTTCCGGAACAAGTTTGTTCACTGAACGGATCAACTCTTCTTTCGTGAAAAATCTCTTGGTGCGTTCCACCTCTTGCACCATGCTCACTATTCTTTCATTTAACGGAGCGCTTACCTGATGCGCCTTTGCCAATTGGATGAACTCCCCGTTAATAAAATCTATTTCCGACGGCTTGCCGCGCTTAATACTTTGCAGGATCGACCCATACAAAGGGACAGTGCTTAAATTTTTCATGATACCGGAAAAAACGTTTGCTGCCTCCTGAGAAGGCATTGCAGTCAGTTTTGTGAGCCGCTCCAAAGGGAAATCAGGCAACGACACAAGGGATATCCCCGCGGCATGGACGACGGAAAGGCCTTCTTTCCAGAGCGCAATACTGATCGCGCTTATTTTTGCGTCCGCAAAGGCTTCTTGCATGCTCACCCCGAGTATCCCGGGAATACAGTTATTGGCGTTGACAAAGACTTTAAGATATTTCATCCCGATGATAGTATCGGTCACCACCGCGGGAAATGCCGTTTGACACAATGCCGCGATCTGCGTTACCGCGGCATCGTTCGGACAAAACGGCTTGCCCATGATCCACCTGCCCTCAAAATTATGCGTAATGATACCTGGCTCAAGCCGCGTAGCCCCAAACATAACGATGCTCGAAATAATGCTCCGACGAGGCACGTACCGCGCAACGATCTCATCCGCGCGCACGCCATTTTGCGTCGTTAAAACCAAGCCGGGCGCAAGACGCTCGGCATTAAGGCGCATACACGCGTCCAAATCCTGCGATTTTGTCGCAACGATCGCAATGTCCGGAGAAAAAGCGAGATCGCTGACCGCATCGAGCCGCACCAGTATCTTGCCGCGCACACCCGTGATGCACAAGCCATTCCGTTGGATCGCATCGACTGAATCGGCATGAGCGACGACCGTTACATCACAACCTTTTTGCTTCAGGTAGCCGGCAAGAAGCCCACCGATAGCACCGGCACCGATAACCGCGATCTTCATTATGGTTTATCGATTTTTAGGATAACCGTACTTCTTGTAATCAAAGCCGTTCTGCTCCAAAAGGCGGACCATCATGCTGTAAAACGGGCTGGGCACATCGGAGAAAAACGCGGCTATAACGTCAATTTCTTCAACCTGCGCTGACTTACGCGCTGCGGCTAATTCTTCTGCTTTCTTGGTAACGATATCCTGGGTGATCGCCCGGTGAAAAATAGGGATCTTCGAAGTCATTACCTTGAACTTTTCCAGAGTTTGCGGGTTCCAGTTCATATGCCTACCTTTAATAGTAAAATTTAACTATGCTTGCACTATTATAATTCCTTATTTTTCTCTGTCAAGAATTTTTAGCTGAATTTTAACTCTTTTATTGGTGGGGAGTTATAGCGGATAGTCTTCGTCAGGAAAGAACTCGCGCATGCGGCCTAAGAGGTTGCGGTCAATACGTTTGTCATCGCCTATTATATCTTCCAGATCAACATCGTCAAGCTCTCCGTCCTCATGAGCGCTTTCAATGCTTACGAAACGCTTCATAATATTACCCTCCAGGAGAAACCGGGATATCTCGGTAAAAACAGAGCCTCCGCTGCTGGCATAGCTGCGCGGAGAGCGATCCATATGGGGTTTTAAAAGATACAGATTCTCTTTCGCGCGGGTACAGGCTACATAAAAAAGTCTCCGCTCCTCTTCAATCGCTTCTTCATCCTCAAGGGATAGATATGATGGAAGGTGCCCCTCTGCAACA
>CAZJJL010000068.1:0-8135 GCA_964546325.1 uncultured Planctomycetales bacterium
GGTTATAGGCGACAAATCCGTGGGCGAATTCATGAATGGTCATTGCCACGATCAGGAAGCTGAAGGAGAGTACGAATGAGATCAGAAGAGTGAGCATACGCTTAATTCTGTAGCTGGATAGAATTTACTTCAATGATGGGGTATTGCGATTGCGGCTCAACGCCGTATGGTTTCCCGACGACCTTTACGGTGCGGAAATGCAAGGCATTAAGGCGCGATTTGGTGCCTTTTAAGAGGAATACTTTGGTGTATCCTGCCGGATCCTTGACCACGAGTTTGTGCGTAGCTTTACGGTTGATCACTTTGCCGTAGGGCTCGACGACCCCGATAACGGTGATCGTACCTTGCTGGGCATCTTCAATGATCGGCGGAGCACTCTCTTGCGCTCTTTTGACCGCCTTGATCTGATCGTCGGTCGTTTGCGGAGGCTGCGCGGGGATTATTCCTGTCCGGAAGGGATGCACGAACTTTTTATTAACCCACCCAAAGCTGGATGCGATCGGTTCGATCTTAAACCAGTCTCCGGCGCTTCCGGTAACCGTTACAATTTCATCGGCGTTTGCTTTTCCGATTATGGGAGATTGTTCTTCGGGCCTGAGGCGGATGTTGACCCTATTCTTAAGTACTTTAACTGTTTTGTCATCAAGAGGAGCGACCAGCGATTTATGGATATACGCGGGGCATCCTTTGGGGATACGGATCTTATACCAATCGTAGAGTTGTCCGATCACGCTGACAGGTTCTCCGCGGTTTATTGAGCAAATAACATCCGAACCGATCGTGGAGTCAGCGCGGACATTGATCATGTTTGCGTTAATTTCTCCGTCAAAGGGGATCGAAATCTCCGGCTTTGCCTCTTTTGCAAAGGACGTATGCAAAAGTATCCCCCCCGACATGAATAAACACAAAAGTAGTGTTCTAAGCGCGATCATAGACACGGGTTATTTTTTAGGTGCTGCTTTTGCTCCTGCCGCGGGCGCTGCTCCTGCTGCGGGTGCTGCTCCTGCTGCGGCGTCTGCCTTCTCAGCCTTATCTTTCTTGAGTTTAAGGCGGATAGTCTTTAATTTCGGAAGGCCGTATACTTTGCCGCCTTCCTTCCATTGGTTTTTTTCGAACATCGTGCGAAGACGTTCAGACCTTTTTAATACGGTTTTGTTCTTTGAGCTTTTTCCCGACACGTTTAACGACGGATGAATTGACATTTTTTATTGCCTCCTTATGAAACATCCTTGATACGACTTTTGTAGTTTGTTTAAAGACGCTTGCGCTGCTTCTTTGGTGGGGTATGAGCCCACGCAGAGTATATTATAGCGCCCTTTGCTGATTATTAAGGGGGAAAATCCCCTCTTTTTCAATACTGAAGCTTCTTGATTCGCGTTCGTTCTGCTTAAGAAACTTCCGATCTGGATAATGAATCTTCCCTGTGTTTCTTTCTTTTGCTGCTGGAATACGGCGTTCGTTGGCGTAGGAGCAGGTTTCGTGTTTTGCTCAAGCGTTTGCTGTTGCGCCGGCTGCGCATCCACAGGGTTTTGCGCCGCAGGCGTTGCTGCCCGGAACGCCCGGTCTATACTGGCTTCACGCGATTCAGGCGAAGCCATCCGTTTCCCCTTCTCTACTCCAAGAGAGAACGCGATTACCGCAACTACTACCAATGACATGATCAGGAGAATCGCTTTCTCGAATTTCTTCACGTATGCCAAAAATGACGACGGCATCCGCGGTTTTGAATCTGGTTTCTCCTGAGTAAAGAGTTCAAGCTGCGATGAGTCCATAACTCTATAATTATGAATTACTTTTCGTCCGGTTGCAAGTACTTTTTTGTCCTGACTTTTTTGATAACTTTGAGGAAGGCCTCAACGACTTTGGGGTCGAATTGTGAGCCGCTTTTCTTTCGTATCTCTTTTATTGCGGAGGGAATATCCATGCGTTCACGGTAGGGCCTGCCGTATACCATGGCCTCAAAGGCGTCGGCTACTGACATAATGCGCGCCCCCTGCGGGATCTGGTTCTTCTTTAAGCGCGAGGGATATCCCGTGCCGTCAAATTTTTCATGATGGTGCATGATGATCGGTACGACGGGTTTGAGTATCTGTAAAGGACGCAAGAGCCGCACTCCTAACATCGGATGCCGTTGTATAATGCTGAACTCTTTGGGTGTCAGTTTTGTCGTTTTCGTAAGGATCTCTATCGGGATATCTGCTTTTCCGGCGTCATGTAAGAGGCTGGCGTATCGGAGGCTTTCGATTTGTTTCTCATCGCAGTGCATGTGTTGCGCAATAGCCACGACGAGTTTACTGAAATACGGGGAATGGGTGTATTCCCTCGGAACGCGGATATCCAACAGCGTGCAAAGCGTCTTGATGCTTCCGATAACGATGCGCTGTTGTTCTTCGTAAAGCTGCAGGTTCTTGATCCCGATGATCGCTTGTTCTGTCATGGTCATCAGGATGTCCTGATCGAATTTCTCAAAGGGATGCGATGGGTTGTTGCGGCGCAGAAGCATGATCCCCATAATATCTTCCGATACCAAAGGCACTGCAAGTATCTTGTCGTTGCGTATGGACGTTAATGTTTTAATGATGCGTAATTCGAGGCGATTGGTTATCTTGGTGCGTTTATCGTTCACGGAGCGGCTTTTTTCGCTGACGTGGCATTTGAGGATGGAATGCTGTTTGGAAACATCCAAAAGCAGGATCGTACAGCTATCTGCGTTGAAGACTTGACAGATGAGCCGCGCTAATTTAGAGATAAGGTCTTTGACCTCGTAGGTAGAGTTGATCAAACGGTAAACGCTGTGAATGGAGGAAATCAGCGCTTTATACCTTTTCGTAGGGCTCAAATAGTTTTTTGTATTCATCAAGTGCGTAACGATCGGTCATGCCTGCGATGTAATAGCATACGGCGCGGCGCAGTCCGTCGGTCTTTATTCTTTTTTGGACTTCGCAGGGAAGCCCGTTCGGTTTATGGACGTATTCTTCAAAAAGCTCCGTGATGAAGCGCTTAGCCTTGTTGCTCATGCGCACGACACGGTAATGATGGTACAATTTCTCAAGGAGGAGCGCCCGTAGCGGATCGCGCAACTCCTGCATCCGGCTGCTAAAGGAGACGATCTTCTTTTTCCTATTTTTAATATCTTGATACGATGACGGGTTAAGCTGTTTGAGGTTTTTTTCCGTCTCTTGGATGAGGTCAGTGACCTGCATATCAATAAGACGGCGGATCATGAGGTATTTTTTTCTATCCGGATCAAGGTTTGCGTATTGGCCGGAAATAATACGGTTAACTCTCCCCCAGATATCCAGCTTCTCCAGGTCTTTATATTGCAAAAGACCCGAGGTAAGCCCGTCGTCAAGATCATGATTATCATACGCTATTTCGTCGGCAATGTCAACAATTTGTGTTTCCAGTGTAGGCATTTGGTTGGGCGCGAATTCCTTAAGGCGACCCGATTTATCAAAAGCCGAGGAGTGTTTTATAATGCCTTCGCGGACTTCCCATGTCAGGTTTAAGCCGGGAAAATCAGGATACCGTTCTTCCAATTCATCAACGACTTTGAGGCTATGGATATTGTGGTTAAACCCCCCCTCTTTCGCCATTAATGCGTTAAGGGCCTCTTCTCCTGAATGGCCGAAAGCGGTATGTCCCAGATCGTGCGCCAGTGCTACGGCTTCCGTTAGGTCTATGTTAAGACGCAAGGCAAATGCAAGGGTGCGCGCGATTTGAGCGACCTCTATCGTATGCGTCAGCCTGGTGCGGTAATAATCGCCTTCGTGATTGACGAAAACTTGGGTTTTATACTCAAGTTTCCGGAATGCGGTGGAATGGATGATCCGGTCACGGTCGCGCTGATAGGCTGAACGATACGCGTGTTCTTTTTCGGCATAGTGCCTGCCTTTACTTAAGTAGCTTTTCATGGCGTAAGGTGCCAGGAACGTGTCCTCGAATTCTCTGATATGCTTTTGGTCGATCATCGCTGCCTCAAACGTTTTAAAAGCTCATCCAGGGACTGAGAAATGACTTTTGTATTATTGAAGACAGGCATAAAATTGGTATCGCCGTGCCAGCGCGGAACAATATGGATATGAATATGTCCGGTAATACCGGCGCCCCCTGCGGAGCCCATATTGATCCCGATATTAAATCCGTGAGGCCGCAGAATTTTCGAGAGAAGTTTTTTCGTCTTATGCAGGGTTGCCATGATATCAAGGGTCTCATCTTTGGTCAAAACAGACAGATCTGCGACATGGCGGCGGGGAGAAACCAGCGCGTGGCCGTTGTTATAAGGGTAGAGGTTGAGCATGGCAAAGGAATGCGTGCTTACCAGAAAAACCCGGTCCGATCGCGCGTTCTTCTGCGCGCTGCAGAAAATGCATTTTCCGGATTTTTTCTTTGCCGCTTTTCCGACGTAGCCGATCCTCCATGGCGCCCACAGTTTATCCATAGTTATACCTTGACGATGCTTCCGGTTACGGTTTTGTCGATCTCCAGTATGCCGACCGAATGGTACGGTGCAAAAAAATCGTCCGTCGGGCTGCCGGGATTAAAAAAGAGTATTCCGTTGCGCACTTCATTAAACGGGGTATGGGAATGGCCGAAGATCACCACATCCGGTTTTTGATCCCGGAACGCTTCGGTCACTGCATCAAGGAGCCTTCCCGGGGATCCCCATCCGTGAACAACGGCGATCGTGCGGCCGCTTACTTTGAAGACATCGCGTTCCGGCAGGATGTCTTTGATCTCGGAAGGATCCATATTTCCCGCTACCGCGCGCACATTCGAGCAGACAGTTTTAAGTTTTTTGAGGACGGAGATATCGACCATATCACCGACGTGGATAATCATATCGACCTTTTTAAATACTTCCAGGACTTTTGCGGGTATCTCTTTTGCTCTGTCCGGGATATGGGTATCTGAAATGACGCCTATCTTCATGCGATGATCCTCGGTTTTGAGAAAAGGTCAAGGATGCCGTTAACATTGTTTATATCCCACGTCCATATCTTCTCTTCCAGCGCGCGCAATCGTGCGTTCGTATCGATATCGTTCGCGGTTACGAGGATCTTACGCTGTGTTTTATGGCGGTATTTCTTGCATTCCTTGGCGAAGTCGGTTATATCTTCTTCCGTAATGATATTTCTTTTATATGCCAGTATCCAGATGCTGTCATTGGAGCGGCCCAACAGACCGTCGCGCAATGATTTTCCGGTAAAATTCAGCGTTTTAATTTCTCGAAAACGGTCAAGACGGAGCTTCTTTTTTTCCTCAAGCTGTATCGTTTCGTCCTCAAAAAGATGGAGCATCTCTTTCATGCGCTCCGTAACCGGCTTTTGAGCAGCCAGTATGAAATCGTTGATCATCGTCTCGATTTTCCCGCGGAATTGCTCTTTCTGGTTGACCGCATCAAAGGTCAATGATTGGAGTTTCTCCTGATAGACGAATTTGAGCCAGAAACCGAAAACCCTGTCGTTAATGGTCAGAAAATCGCCGCTTTTTGTCAAACAGTCTGTTTCAAGAAGGTAGGTGATCCGCGCATTAAGCTCGGTGAGCGTCTTATGCGTAATATGGGCGATGTCTTTGATCCTCGTGTGGCCGCTGGCAACGTTATAGAGTATTGCCATGTAGTCGCGGCTGTAGGGGGGATCCAGGTATTGTTTGAGGAATGTCGAGAAGCGCTGATTGAGTATCCCCGAAGGTTCGAACATCAGATCATCGATGACTTGCGCCAGGTCAGCTCCGGCAGATTTAAGAAGCGATTGAGCGATAATGTCCAGATAAAACGGGATCCCTCCGGTAAAATGTATTATGAAGTCGATCCAGCCCGGCGTTACGTTGGTGCCGTTGAAAATGTGCGTGAGATATCCTTCGCTTATGTGAACCGTAAAGGGTTCAACGGTCACAATCTCAAAATTCCCGAACAAGAGCGACAGGTCCTTGGAAAGGATCGATCTGGCCTTGAACTTTTTCGAACTAACGAGTATATACAGCGTTGTTTTTTGCAGGATAAGCAGTTTTGCCCAATCTTTATAGAGATCTTTGATCCCGAAACTTTCAAGATTATGGAATTCGTCGAACATGACAACGCAGAATTTTCCGGTCTCCTGATGAATGCTGTCGCAGAGTGAAAGGATCTCGGGGAATATGGTATTGCGCTTGCGTTTTTCCACTGCCGAAAGTATGGCGGATATCTTTTCGACTGTTTTGGGGATGTATTTTGCCGATTCAATAAGGAGGGAATCCAGGTCTTCTTTGGGGGTGTTGCCGCTTGCCGAGAGAAAATTAAATAAGAGCGTGCCGGCAAAACGTTTGGTAAATGTCGCCAGGGGTTCGGGGCGTATCTCCAGATAAAGAATGATGGTGCGCGTATCGCAGAATTGTTTCAGGAATGAGAACAGGATCGTTGTTTTTCCGGAAAGCTCGTCTCCGATAACGGCGAGGTTTTGCCGATAGCCGTCTTTGAGGCTTCCGATCCTTTTCGTGAGGAGTTCCAAATACTGATTTCTGCCGAAACAGGTCTTAAGCATATTATTTTGATAAATAAAAATTCGGATTCTGAGGCGTATATCCTTTCCGAATTTCAAAATGCAGGTATGGATTGGGATCCCTGCCCGCAGATCCTACTTTTGCGATCGCCGTACCTTGAGCGATAGAGTCACCGGTTTTAACGAGTATCTCCGCATTACGGGCGTATACCGTCGAAAAACCATCTCCGTGGTCGAGGATGATCGTTTTTCCGAATCCCGAAAAATTGGAAGAGCAAAAAACAACTTTGCCGCTGCGGCTGGCGACGACCGTAGATGATGATCCGGATACGATATTAAGCCCTTTATTGATCATGTTATTATTGGTTTGCCCGAAATTAGTTATTACCGTGCCGCGTATCGGCCACATAAAATCTTCCGAGGTGGGGAATTTGCAAATCGGCACTTCTTCGATGCTTTTCTTCTTGGGGATGAGAATGAGTTGATCGATCTCAATATTCGTAGTATCGCTTAAATGGTTCAGTTTGGCTAGCTCCGCCAGGTCGACATCATAGATCTTGGATATTCTCCAGAGCGTCTGTCCTTTTACGACTTTGTGGTACACAAAACCGGGGGCTGGAATCGTTTGGGCGGTTTTTATCGGAGTTAGCGACGGGGGAGCGCTGGCGCATCCGGAAAGAAACAATGCTATGAATAGTACACGTATGTATAAAAACATATTGCGCATAGATATAAAGCGGGTGAGCGGAATCGAACCGCCGTATACAGCTTGGGAAGCTGTCATTCTACCATTGAATTACACCCGCAAAGTTCACTGTTAAAAATATGTGGTTCACGACGAGCGTGTGACGCTATGACCGCTGACCTTGTAACTCGTCCATTCTCATTGGATCATGAACTGCGACAAGCCTGTTCGCTTAACTTTACCGCGCAAAACCTTCCGCACATGGTGCATACGTCGAATACGTGCGGTTTTGAAGATTGCCGGTATGCTTTTGCTTTTATCGGATCAAGCGCGCATGCGATCTGTTCTTTCCAGTCGCGTTTTTGCCGCGCGATCGACATTTTTTTATCCCACGCTATCTGGTCCGGACGCTTTATGATATCCGCGGCGTGCGCTGCGATGCGCGAAGCGATAACCCCTTCCCGCACATCTTCGACCGACGGATGCCGTAAATGTTCCGACGGAGTTACGTAACAAAGGAAATCAGCTCCGGCTGCCGCGGCGATTGCTCCTCCGATAGCGCCGCTTATATGGTCATATCCTGCGGCGACATCGGTGACTAACGGGCCAAGAACGTAAAAGGGCGCTCCGTGACAAAGTTTCTTTTCCAGGCGCATATTCTTTTCGATTTGATCGAGAGGGACATGCCCCGGTCCTTCGATCATAACCTGAACCCCTGCTTTTCTGGCGCGCAGGGCAAGATCGCCGAGGATCTTAAGTTCGGTGAGCTGAGCCTGGTCAGTAGCATCAAGGATCGAACCGGGACGCATTCCATCCCCTAAGCTTAAGGTAACGTCATATTTTCGCGCGATCTCGATGATCTCGTCGAAGTGCTCAAAAAAAGGGTTTTCCTTATTGTTTTGGCGCATCCATCCGGCGATGATAGCGCCTCCGCGTGAAACGATGTCAAGGATCCTGCGGTGTTGCTTAAG
>CAZJJL010000069.1:0-7770 GCA_964546325.1 uncultured Planctomycetales bacterium
AAAAACCGTAACATTCGGTTCATACCCTCCTGCCTCCACCGATATGCGATAAATATCTTCGTAGACTTTCTTTTCAACAATTCCCGGCACCCAGGCGAATTTCGCTAATGTTCTCGTCGGCACAAGGTCATCGCGGTTCAAAAACAACGTTAAGGAATCGATAGGAAGCGCTAAAACATCAACGGCCACGCCGCCAACCGCCCCCCAAACCGTACGCCCGGTCTTACTATCACTCAAAACAGAACCCATCATACCGGGAATAAAAACGACGGGATATTTTTTGGGTTTGCTGCGTTGTTCCGCATACAGGCGAACGATCGTGTGTCTATCAACCCGCGGAACAGCCGCACATCCGCAAAGAAAAGACAACACAAAGATAAAAATTATTATACGGACCGAACGTATACGCATAGGCAATAATGGACGGGAAATACTACGATTGCTTAGACAAAACATAATCAGCGATAATCTTACGATCTTTTGCGGAAATATCAACGAACTCAACACCCTGTTGAAAAACTATGATCGGAGTTGCCTGTTGCACAAGAAGCTCCTTGACCCAACGCACCTGAGCATTGGCGACAATAGAATGCTCTATCTCAGGGAGCGTGAATTTCAATTCGATCTCGGAGCCCGGATCAAGACGCTCAAACGTAATAAGGCATAGCCCCCCTTCGCTTACATTTTTAGCGGCGGTAATATACAGGTTGCGCTCCACCCGGTCATATTTAACGTATTCAAGTTCAGCATTGACCGCAACGCGAGGAAACTTCCTTTTTTCGATCCCCATCCTAAATGGTCACCGTCAACCTTTCCGCGCCTAAAAGCGCCTCCACATCAAGGACTAACTGTTCGCTCGGATGAATATAAAAACCATCACCGACAACCATTTGTACCCGTGACTTCGCAGGAGTATCAAGATGCAAGTACACCGGCACTTTCCCTCTATTACCCGCTAAAAGAGCTTTTAACGATTCAAAAAGATTCTCCCTTAATCCTGAAAGATTAATGCCGATACTTTTTATTGTTTTATAGATCTCATCCATGGGAAGCATATCATTGATGAATATCTTCGGCGACTCTTCTTCAAGGTTCAGCGTGCCGCTGAGCAAAACAACCGAGCTCAGATTGATATACCGGGATATCTTTGCAAAAGCCGACGGAAAAGCGATCGCTTCAACCGATCCTTCCAGATCTTCGATCTTAAGGATAGCCATCTTTTCCTGTTTTGCCCTCGTAAGCGTATGCTTGATCTTGACAATAAGGCCGACGATCTTGATCTCTTCGCCATGTGCATGCGTCGGCAATTTTGAAGTCGTCGTAGACGCAAAGCGCTTTAAATGCAACGCGTATCGCGCCAACGGATGGCCTGAAACATAAAAACCCAACATCTCTTTTTCAAACGCAAGCACCTGAGGTTCGGGCCATTCGTGGACATCAGGCAGTGTCTGGGCCATACCCGTAAACCCCGCCTGCGCAGAACTCCCCATATCAAAGAAAGACATCTGCCCTGAAACACGGTCCTTTTGCTCTTTCTGGGACTGTTCCATAACCGCTTCAAGGCCGGCGAACATTCGCGCGCGGGGCAAAGCAAATCCATCCATGGCCCCGCATTTAATAAGACTCTCTAAGACCTTTTTATTGGCCTGACGCAAGTCGACGCGACGGCAAAAATCCTGTAAAGAAGAACACGGCTTTATCATACGCTGCCGGACAATATACTCGGCCGCCTGCTCGCCGACATTCTTGACAGCCAAAAGGCCGAAACGGATACGCCGAGGATCGACCACCGAGAAAAGTTCGTCGCTTTGATTGATATCCGGAGGCAGAATATCTATTCCCATACGCCCTGCCTCAGCAACATACTCGACGACCTTATCGGTATTACCCCGTTCTGAAGTTAAAAGCGCCGTCATGAATTCAACCGGGTAATTCGCCTTGAGATATGCCGTTCGATACGAAATTACCGCATAGGCGGCGCTATGCGATTTATTAAAACCATACTCGGCGAATTTCTCTATCTGGTCGAATATCTTCGTCGCAACGGTTTGGCGCAAACCGTTCTTAACGCATCCGCTGATGAAAATATTGCGCTGTTTCTCCATGATCTCGGGTATCTTCTTACCCATCGCTTTACGCAAAAGATCAGCCTGCGCCAGACTGAAACCGGCAAGGATAGAAGTTATTTGCATGACCTGTTCCTGATACACCATGACCCCGTACGTTTCTTTTAAAACCGTCTCAAGTTTCGGATGCTCGAATTGAATCGGGACTTGCCCGTGCTTGCGCCTGATAAAATCATCGACCATCCCTGAGTTAAGCGGCCCCGGCCGATACAGCGCTAATAACGCGATAATATCCTCGAACCGTTCCGGCTCAAGTTTTCGCAAAAGATCCCGCATCCCCGCGCTTTCAACCTGGAACACCCCGACGGTCTGCCCGCTGACAAGAAGTTTATAGGTAGGAGCATCGTCAAGAGGGATCGTTTCGATATCAAGCGTTTTCCCTTGCGTTTTCTGAATATGCTTTAATGTCTGATCGATAACGGTCAGTGTCCGTAACCCCAGAAAATCGACTTTTAAAAGACCGATCTTTTCCAGGGATCCCATACTGTAACCCGTGGTTATTTGATCGTCGTTCGTCTTATATAACGGGCTATATTCATGCAGCGGCTTGTCGGCAATGACCACACCCGCGGCGTGCACGGAAGCATGCCGGTTCAACCCCTCAAGAACAAAACCCGTGTCAATAAGCTGGCGCACCTGCGGATCGTTTTGGTACAACGAACCAAGTTCCTTCTCCTGCTCCAACGCGCGTTTCAACGTCATATCAAGTTCGGGAGGAATAAGCTTTGCAATACGGTCAACATCGGCATACGGCATTCCCATGACACGTCCGACATCGCGCACGACGGCGCGCGCCTGCATCGTCCCAAACGTAATGATCTGCGCAACGTTCTGGCGGCCGTATTTATTAGTCACATAATCGATGACTTCCTGGCGGCGCTCATAACAAAAGTCGATATCAATATCCGGCATGCTGATACGCTCGGGATTAAGGAACCGTTCGAACAGAAGCCCATACCGCAACGGATTGACATCCGTAATGCCGATCAGATAACTAATAAGGCTCCCCGCAGCCGAACCGCGGCCGGGACCGACCGGAACCCCGTGAGTCTTAGCGTAATGAATAAAATCCCATACGATAAGAAAATAGCTCACAAACCCCATTGTCTTGATAAGATTAAACTCATAATCGAGGCGGGCGATGATCTCAGGAGTCACCTCCTGAAAACGTTTTTTAAGCCCCTCCTCGCAAAGCTGACGCAAATAATCTTCCTTGCTGATACCGACCGGCGGCTCATAGCGAGGCAAACGATGCTTCCCGAATTCCAGCTCAACATTACAGCGAGCGGCGATCTCGACCGTATTACTGATCGCGCTCGGAATGTCCTTGAAAAGCGCCTTCATTTCGGCGGGAGATTTAAAGTAGAATTCTTCCGCAGACATTCTCATGCGGTTGGGGTCATTGAGCGTCGTTTGCGTCTGGATACATAACAATGCTTCGTGGCTTTTTGCCGCGGACCTGTTCACATAATGCACATCATTGGTAGCGACGATCGGCAGCGAGAATTCTTTGGATATTTTCAGAAGCCCCTCATTGACGAGCGATTGTTCCGGGATGGTATTTTCCTGCAGTTCCAAATAAAAGTTCTCTTTGCCCAGGATCTGACGATATTCATCGGTCACTTTCAAGGCGTCATGATAACGCCGTTGCCGTAACAGAACAGGGATCTCTCCTTTTAAACACGCGGAAAGGCCTAAAAGCCCCTTGGAATATGTGGAGAGGATTTCCTTGTCAATCCGAGGCTTATAATAGAATCCTTCCAGATATGCCGAAGAAATCAGCTTCATCAAATTCTGATAACCTGTTTCATCGCGCGCAAGAAGGATCAAATGATACGCCGAACCGTCCTCGCTTAAACCGCCCGATTTCTCCAGCCTACTTGCCGGCGCAACGTACACCTCTGAACCGATGATCGGTTTTATCCCCGCTTTTTGCGCCTCCTGATAGAACTCAACGGCGCCGAACATACAACCATGGTCGGTAATCGCCAAAGAATCCATTTTGTATTCGCGGGCTAAAGAAAGGATATCCGGGATACGGCAAGCGCCATCAAGGAGACTGTATTGGGTATGCAGATGAAGGTGGATGAATTCGGAATGCATATGTATGGAAGAAATCAGCTAGGGTGACAATGTCATAAGGTCATAAAGTCACAAGCTTGAATTCCGCCGGAGGCGGACGATTAGTTCAGATTCTTTATTATCGTTCTAGCCCTTCAGTAAAACGCAAGAATCTGTTTTTACTTGTGACGTTGTGACGTGTGACCTTGAAACCCGATAGTTTCAAATGTTGCTATTATTCCCACTCAATAGTCGCAGGCGGCTTTGAGGAAATATCATAAACCACGCGATTAACGCCTTTGACCTCATTGATAATGCGATTTGAGATGCGCTCCAACAATTCATACGGAAGTTTGACCCAATCTGCGGTCATACCGTCAAGGCTGGTGACACAGCGAAGCGCTACGACATTCTCATACGTGCGTTCGTCACCCATAACACCGACACTTTTGATGGGCAAAAGAACGGCAAACGACTGCCAGATCTGATCGTATAAATTCGCATTCCTGATCTCATCCAAAACGCGGGAATCAACTTCCCGTAAAAGCTCACAGCGTTCTTTGGTCACCTCTCCTATAATACGAATCGCAAGACCAGGCCCAGGGAACGGCTGGCGATTAACAATGTGTTCCGGCAACCCTAATTCTTTACCGATAGCGCGAACTTCGTCCTTAAAGAGTTCCCGCAAAGGCTCAACAAGCTTAAGTTTCATATGCTCGGGTAACCCGCCCACATTATGATGGCTCTTTATTTTACTGCTGGGACCGAAGACCGAAACCGACTCAATGACATCCGGATACAACGTACCTTGTCCCAGGAATTTAACCCCTTTTAACTTATGCGCCTCTTCCTCAAAAACCTTGACGAATTCATCGCCGATAACCTTGCGTTTTTGTTCGGGATCAGTGATTCCCTGAAGCCGCTTTAAAAAACGCTTGGAAGCATCGATATAGTCAAGGTTCAAATGGTACATATTCTTAAAAACAGTCTTGATCTGCTGCGGTTCATCTTTTCGCATAACTCCGTTATCGACGAATATCGACCGCAAATTCTTACCGATCGCTTTATGGATAAGCAACGCCGCAACCGATGAATCGACTCCCCCGCTTAAACCCAAAACAACCTTATCTTTTCCGACCGTTTTCTTGATCGTATCGATACTCTCTTTGATAAAACTCTGCATCGTCCAGCGGCCAAGGCATCCGCACACCTTAAATAAGAAATTCCCTAAGATCTGACTGCCTTTTTCCGTATGGGTGACTTCAGGATGGAACTGAACACCGTAAAATCTTTTTCCCGTATGCGCCCTTGCGGCAAGAGGCGCGTTCGTCGTATGCGCAATAGCGCGAAATCCCGCAGGAAGCTTGGTTACATAATCCCCGTGGCTGGCCCAACAGGTAAAATTCCCTGGGACATGGCTGAAGAGATCACGGTTATCGTCGATAAAAAGTTCCGCTTTCCCAAACTCACGGCTTTTGGTATGACGCACTTTTCCTCCGAGAACCTCGCTCATCACCTGCATCCCGTAACAGATACCCAGGATCGGGATCCCCAGTTTAAAAATACCAGGATCAGGGCAGGGACTCTTCTTATCGGTAACCGACGCAGGGCCTCCGGAAAGAATAATGCCTTTCGGTGCCATAGCGGCAAGTTCTTTAGCCGATATTTTAAACGGCACAATGCGGGAAAACACCTTATTCTCTCGTACCCGCCGCGCGATCAGCTGCGTATACTGAGACCCAAAATCAAGAATAACTACTGTTTGTCTGGTCATCTCTTCCCCATCCCCACTTTCTGGCCAACCTGGAAAATCTTTCCTTCTGTCTGAATCGAAGGAGCTATGATAATCTCCACGTCGTGCATCTCTTTAATTGTCGCCGCACCTAATGAACCCATGGAGGTTTTTAAAGCTCCCATCAGATTTTGCGATCCATCATCTACTTTCGCAGGCCCGAATAATAACTCTTTTAATGAACCTGCGGTGCCGACATACACTCTTGTTCCGCGGGGGAGGTTAACATTCGATGTAGCCATACCCCAATGATATCCGCGTCCCGGCGCTTCCTCGGCTTTGGCAAAACTTGAGCCGATCATAACGGCATCGGCGCCCGCGGCAAAAGCCTTACAAATATCCCCGCCGCGATTCATACCTCCGTCGGTAATTATCGGAACATATCTTCCCGTGCGTTTAAAATAAAAACCGCGCGCTGCCGCGCAATCCACCGTTGACGTAACCTGAGGGACACCGATCCCCAAAACACCCCGCGTCGTACAGGCATGGCCCGGCCCTATACCGATCAATAATGCCGCTGCTCCGGTGTCCATAAGATCAAGGGTTGTTTCATACGTAACGCAATTACCTAAAACGACCGGGATCTTACATGACTTACAGAATTTATGAAGGTCGAGTGTCTTGTATTGCGTCGTGATGTGCTTCGTCGTCGTTACGGTAGACTGGATGACGAACATATCGGCTCCGGCCGCAACGGCAATCTTTGAGAATCTTTCCGCATGGGCGGGGATACAACTGACGACCGCAGTGCCTTTTTGGCTTTTGATCTCACGAATACGTTTGGCAATTAACTTTTCTTTAATAGGAAGCTTATACGCTCCCTGAATAAGGCTGGTTGCTTCTTCGGCTGAAGCATGAGCGATCTTTTCTAAGATCTCTTCGGGGTCATCGTACCGCGTCTGAACGCCGTCCAGATTCAATACCGCAATGCCGCCCAGTTTGGACATAGCCACCGCAAGCTTAACATTCACAACACCATCCATCGCTGCTGCAACGATAGGAACCGTGAATTTCATGCCTCCGATTGAAATACTGGTATCAACCTCAAGAGGATTAATTGTTTTATCACCCGGACATAACGCAACTTCATCAAAACCATAACAACGACGCGCCCTTCTTCCAATACCGATCCAATCAGCCATGTTGTACTCCTTGTATCTTATTGTTTTTCAATGAGTTATAAATAAAGACGGGGATCCGCACATGCTAAATAATGCTTCAGTTTACCTGAATTCATTACTCTTGTCAATTACTTTTTAAATCCGTCGAAAATAGCCTTTATGCGCTCTTGAGCCTGATTGGCCCCTGCTAAGAACCGCTTTTTCAATATCTCTTCCGCAATGCAGGCAGCAACCAATCGATTCCCCCTCGGTGAAAAATGCCAATCATACTTCCAATACAAATCTTTTTTTGAATTGAGCGTTCTTTTTAAAGGCGCGTCAACGTACCCGATCATTTTTTCCTTCAGATCAAGATAGGCAATCCCTTGGCTCCCCATAAAAGTTTTTACTTGCACGATAAATTCCTCAAGGCAGGGATTCGACGTCCCCTTTGCGAGAGCGGGATATATCATATACTTAGACGGGATCAATACAACCAACAAACGGGCGCCATAGCGATCTGCCAACATCTGGAAATCCTTGAGATTCCGCAGATGTTCTTCATATGCCTTTTGTACCCACGGATATCTCGCTCTTCGTTCTGAGCAATAAAACTCCCTATCATTCGTATTCTCAATTTTTTCGCTCTTATAGCGCGGGAATAACCGCGAAAACAACCATCCGATCGCAT
>CAZJJL010000070.1:0-7763 GCA_964546325.1 uncultured Planctomycetales bacterium
CCTTTTTTTGCAATATCGCGTCGGAAACACCGATCTTACCGACATCGTGCAGATACGAAGCGGATTCCAACGTATCAATGTCCTTCTCTGCAAGACGCAGCGCACGCGCAATTTTAAGCGCATAATAGGTGACCCGGTACGAATGACCGACGGTAACGGGATCCTTGGCATCGATAGCTCCGGTGAGCGCATAGATCGTACTGCGCAACAGCGTCTGCCGCTCTTCTAAAAAACGGATATTGTCAAGCGCAACCACAATATAATCCCCGATGGTTTTCAAAAGAGCCGCATCTTCCGACGAGAAAAAACCGCGTTTTTTATTCAAGAGCTGCACGACTCCCAATACTTTCCTGTTTTGATCGACAAGCGGTGCCGCTAATACGCTGCGCGTGCGAAAACCGGTTTTTTTATCGAAAGAACCTTTAAAAAACGAACACGCATGGGCATCCTTAACACGAATGACCCTTTTGTCTTTTGCGGCCCGGCCGGCGATCCCTTCCCCAAGCCGCACACGGACATTGCCGGTCTCCAACCCCGTGGCAATATAGCTCCATAATTCACGCGTCTGATCATTATAGAAATAGAATGTGGCACGTTGCGCGTCAAAAGTTTTTCGCAATCCCGACAAAAGGAAAATATCGCGATTTTTTGTGTGTAATAATACGGCGGCAAGCTGGTCTAAAGGATGGACCCGAGGCTTTTGCGGCTTAACCTTCATTTTGGATACGCATAGGGATAAGGGAGATCATCGCGTGCACGCCGCGGACCATTGCTTCGATAGAGCACGGCTTGGTCAGATAATGATCCGCCTCAAGCGAATAAGCCTTATTCATTGACTGCAATTCTTTTTCCGCGCTGTTAATGATCACCGGTATCCACTTTTTATACCGTTGACGGATCTGCTGTAAGACTTCAAACCCATTGAGCTTGGGCATCATAAGATCAAGGATAACCACATCAGGAGACTCGCTCTCCACCTTACTCAATGCCTCTTCGCCGTCATAGGCGGTAACGATCTCATAGCCTTCTTTTGTAAGGCCCGCGGAAAAAACCTGTATCACATTTTTATCGTCATCAACCAGCAATATTTTATATGCCATGCGTTCTCCTTACGTTCTTCTACAAAAATCTGCGCGGACACTCAGCACTTTAACACAAAAAATCACGCTACCAGCACGCGCAAAACCAATCCTATTCCCGCCGCAAATACACTATTAAGCAACCATTGATATACCCGGTGTTCCTGAGGCCGGATCAATCTGGCAAAAAACGGCACGATAACCAACGGATACCAGACCGGCGCAAAAAAACAAAAGAGCGTCATCACCCACCCGCGTTCCAACAATCCATAATTAAGACTGCGGGGAACCGTAGCAGGGCGTAAACGCGTAAAAAACGTATTCGTAAAAGAATACAACACATATGTTCCGGCAAATGTCGAGACAAGGTACCCAATAGCCATCATAACAATGCGATCACTCCCGTACCACTCTCCCCACAAAGTATCGGAGACCGCCGGAACATTCCAGCTGTAATCAAAGAATAAAACAACCGAAAGAATGCCGACATGCAAACCCTGATCAAGACAAAACAACCAGAAATTCGGAGGGTTATTCCTATCAACTTTCGATTTAAGCCAATCCAACAGAACATGAAAAAGAGTGAACGAAACAATGAGGAGCAAGAGTGAGCCATGATGCAAGAAAGGCAGCGCACAAACAAAATAGGTAAGTCCAACCACAAGGCCGTGCAGAAGATGCCCGCTGGCCCCTTCCCTTTTTTTGCGCGATATTTCGTCGACCTGAAGGGGAAAATCTCCGATAAAATGTGCTAAAACAAGCCGCAGGAAGAGGAACATTTTTTTACTATAGCATGCCGCTGAAGCGCTCGCAAGATTAATTTTAGCGTTAGGACATAAGAACGGTTATCGGTTTACGGTGTTCGGTTTACGGCCATAAACGCGTAATAAACTTATATTTTCCCCGAAACCGATAACCGTTAACCGAAAACCGAATTATCCTTGCCTTACGAAAGATCACTCTGTATAATAAACTTCTATGAAGGATCGAACCCTGCAAAACTGCGAATTCAGCGCGCTTCACCGTATCAATACGTTCTTCGGATGCATTGATAACATCGACGAACTTCTTCAACGCATCATGAGCGAAGCTTCCCGCACGGTCGGCGCCCAGGCAAGTTCCATTGCGCTTTACGACACCCGCGAAAAAAACCTGCATTTCACCGTTTCACTGGGAAAAAAAAGCAAACAAATAAAAGAAATCACCTTAAAACTCGGACAAGGCATTATCGGTTACGCTGCCCTGCATAAAAAACCGCTCAATATACCCGATGTTTCCAAAGACCCCCGCTTCCACGCCGAGGTAGACAAAAAAGTCAAATTCAAAACAAAATCGATCCTCGCGGTGCCGATCGTACGCAAACAACGATTGATCGGAGCCCTTGAAGTGATCAATAAAAAGAATTCCGGCCGTTTTACCGGCGCAGACACCAAATTGCTGGAAATTGTCGCTGGACAAGCTGCCATTGCCATCGAAAACGCGCAGCTTTATGAACGCCTCCTGCAAAAACATGCGGCACTCAAAACAAAACATACCCGCGTCATAGAAATGCAAAAAAAGATGCTTCGCATGGAGCGGCTTTCCGCGATCGGGGATACCACCGCGCGCGTTGTGCATGACTTGCGAAACCCCTTTATGGTGATCGGCGGCTGCGTAGAATTGCTCCGTGACGGCACTGCTTCAAACGAAGAGCGGGAAAAGTATTGCAAAATCGTAACCGACGAGATCCAGCGTTTGAACGGTATGACCAGCGAAGTCATGAATTTTGTAAAAGGTAAAACCGATATCCTCTTCCAAAACCACCATCTAGGCGATTTTCTGCAAGAGATTGCCGCCTACCTCGAACGGGACTTCCAACCGCACAACATCGCATTAGAGATGCAAGCCAATTACACCGGGAAAATATACATGGACAAATTCAAGATACAACGGGCGCTCTTTAATATCAGTTTCAATGCCCGGGACGCAATGGCTAAAGGCGGAAAATTCAAGATACAATCGGATTACGCCGACGGCATACTTGAACTGCGTTTAATGGATACCGGACCCGGGATGCCTCAGGAAATCATCAAACGCCTGGGAGAGCCATTTGCGACCAGCGGAAAAGCCCACGGAACAGGACTCGGACTTGCGATCGTAAAAAAAATCATCTGTGAGATCCATCACGGTAGTTTTACCGTAGAAACCAGACAACCGCCCATTGAAGGCCAATTCAATACCACCTTCATACTCAAGATTCCCGTTAACCCTCCGGAAAATACTCAAACCGCATAAAAAAACAGCGACGGCACTCGCCCACAATTTTTACACGAGCACAATCACTGTTTCTTGTTCAAAAAATCAATCCTTGCGATAACGAAAGAATTATCTTTTCCCGCTATACCCCAAAACCTCATACATCATGACCGGATTCTCTTTCCCCTTAACCTTGATCGCCTCAAGGGGCTTAAAACTAAAAAAATCTTTTACCAGAGCATACGTGAATTCTGAAATAATAATATGATTGTTATACGTCCTGGTTAATCCCTGGATACGGGAGGCAAGATTAACCGCATCTCCGATAGCCGTATAATTCATACGCTCCATCGACCCCATGTTCCCGACGATAACCCATCCGGTATTGATGCCGATACCAATATCGAGGATATCCCTGCCTTGACTTCGCCATTTCTCCTGTAAAATCTTCAACGCAGCGATCATCTCAAGCGCAACGCAAACCGCCCTACGGGCATGATCCGCTTGCGCCACAGGAGCCCCGAAGAAAACAACTATCTCATCGCCAACATATTTATCGAGCGTGCCGTCATGCCTAAAAACGATCGCGCTCATCTCGTTTAAATATTCGTTCAAGATCGAAACAACCTCCTCGGGACGATGTTTTTCGGAATACGAGGTAAATCCCCGAATATCAGAGAACAAGAAGGTCAACTCCCGGGATTGCCCGCCAAGAGAGAGTTTCGAAGGATCCTTTAATATTTCCTCCATGATGTCTTTGGAGATATAGTGACTAAACGCTTTTTTCACCCACCGCTTTTCTTTTGCTTCGACGGAAAACCGATAACTGATAACGGAAACATAACTCAATATCCCGCCTGCGAACGGTCCGATCACATCGATCCATATCCCGTGGCGGCCAAAAAGTATGGACGAAAAAATGCCGTAAAAAACAAGCACCCCTACACCGCAAACAAAACTGATGCCAACCGGCAACGCGCTGGCAACAAGCGCGATCGCGATCGCGCATAGAAAAATGAGCGCGTAGTTAGTCCCGGAGGAAACACGCGACAAGAATGTACCTTCTAAAACGGAATTAAGGATCGTTCCGTAGGTACCGACCGCAGGATAATTAGACTCAAGAGGGATCGGCTTAAAATCCTGGGTTCCCGCGGCGGTTAAACCAATAATACAAATCTTATCTTTTACCTGCGGTTCAAGCATAGACATAAACGCTTCTTTTTTTTGTGCGTCCTCATGAGAAGCCGAATGTTCCAACTCCCAAAGGAAATGCACTTTTGAGGCGCTGATATGCCCAAAAGAATCCTGCCACGTACCTGCCCAATTCAACAGCATACACCCATTCTCATCAATAGGTATCTGCCTACTGCCAACGATAATCTTCTTTCCCGGCTCAATACGCACATCCTTGCCGATATCAATTCCCCACATATCACAGATATAACGAAACGCAAGATGCGGATACACTCTATCTTTAAATCGCACCAAAAGAGGCACTTTACGCAGTGTTCCGTCGTTATCCGTAACCGCGTTTAAATGCCCGGATGCCTTCATCGCATCAAGGAACTCAGGGATCGCAAACGTAGCGTCTGCTGCCTGAAAAAAACTATCCGGAACACGCATTACAATGCCGGCTTTAGCGGCAAAACTCTCCTCTGCGCGCATCTGAGCATATATCCGCTGCAAAAGCTCCTCGTCTTGGGGATTAAAAATACCCATAAACCCGGCAAGTTGAGAAAGATTCGTGATCGTCTCTGTCTTTAATACGTCATCAATCCGCTGCCGCAAAACAGAAGCTTTTGCCTCTTGGAATAGCCGGCGTAACAACCCCGTATCTTCTTTTTCAAAATAAAGAGCCGCCTCTTCAAACGGCAGTTCGATATTACGGCCAAGCAAATAATGCAGCTTTATGGTAATAAAAAGCTCTTTGATCTCGCGGGAAGTGAATTCTGTCGAGCGCATCAGATCCGAAGGAACCTCGCTGAAATCAGCTGACGGATTCTTTTGAATCCATACACTTAACTCGCCGCGCAATCTCTCAAAGCGGTCGCGACGCGCCCGATCAAGAGCGGAATGATAGATGTCAAAATGCGCCCCCAGATAAACGTTCCCCGCCTTTTTCATTGACGCGGCTAAAAGCGCGTCATTATCCTGTAGAGAAAGGCCGACTGTTTGGCGCATTGTTTCGGGATCGGCAATAGCAAGAGCTTCTTTCATCTTCTCTTTATCGATAACCAGCTGCGAAGGCTCTGAAAAAATCACATCGAAAAGGATCGCTTTTGCTTTAAGGGCGGAAAGTTCGTCGGTAATACGGGCAACACTATCGCGCGGCCAAGGCCAGCGGCCAAGTGCCTGGATAGAAGCATCGTCAATCTCAATAAAGACAATGTCATTGCGTTGGTGGATTGCGCCGCGCAGCTGAAAACGAAGGTCAAGGGTTCTTACTTCAAACGTCTCGTACAATGTGGGGGCAAAAAATACAATCGCGCTCACCAAAGAGCCGGCAAGTAACGCCCATAAAAGGTTTATCGTATATTTATGTTTCCACATATTTGTGAGAATACACAAAATCCGGCCGTAACAAAAGCGCTCTTACAGCCGGACGTCAATAAAAGGTTTTGTGATTATTCGCTCCACTTACCTGTCAACGAAGCAGTATAATCCTGATAATTTTCCCACGTACCATGAATATTCTGATCTAACGTCAGAGTTTTAACAGGAGTAGCCCCGGTTGCCTGGTTATAAGGAGAGTCTAGAGAGGTAACCGTAAATTCACCCGATGCCACGTCACTTCTCATCGTTTCCGGAAGAGAATAATGATTTAACGTAAAACGCAGATGATCAATATTCCCGGTTGCAGCAACATCAAGGGTTGCCCCGTCAACTACAACTGCGGTGAACGTACCGCTTAAAGTCCCGCTCCACGTTCCGTTATCCTTTAACGTTATATCAAGCGTAGCGGTGAGTAAATCAGGGTCACTTGCTCCAATTTGCGTTAAACTTGATTGATACACAAGATCACTCGCTGCCTGTTGCGCCGTGGTTCCCACCACTTCATCAAAGGTCAGCGTAGACATAAGCGCCAGGCTCTGCGTGTCTGCCGCAAGCGGCGCAACACCGTCACCGCCTGCCGTAGGAACCGCTCCCTGCGCCTGCACCAACGCTGCAGCTGCTTCATCAGAATTGCCGCCACTTGCACCACCTGCGGCAGCCGTCGTTGCCTGCGTCCCTTCCTGCACAACCGCTAAACCGGAACGTTGATCAGGGGTAGTCGCGATCGGCTGCGAAATATTCCCCGACGGATCAATACTGACATTCTGCCCGGCTGCCACATCCTGCGACTGGCCGGTCAATAAGCTCGTTACCACACCATTACCACCCTCATAAAAAACCTGCGTCTGAGGAGCAGGTTCCTGCGGAGTCGGCATAGGGGCAATAACTTCAAGGATAGTCCCCCGCACGCCGCAGACCGCCGTAGGCGTTTTTAACTGAAATGTCGACTCTTTGCTTAACTTTTCCACGACGCCGCCGACTTTGCCTTTTGCCATTGCAAAGGTATTCTCAAAATTCCCCGTCGCTGCGTCATAACGCATCGTCGAAAGCGCTAACTCAGTACCCGGCTGCACAAGCAGCGTATTGCCGTTGCTCATGCGAAGCTGCACCTTGCCGTCTTCACCCGTCTGTAATGTATCGCCTTCATCAAGCACTTCGTTGGGCTCTGCGTCCTTCCAGTCCGAAGCGCCTTTTTTATGAATGCGCACCGTCCCTGACATCGTCGTAATAAGCGCATTCATCTGAGCCGCGCCTTTTGTCGGGATCCATTTCTTAACGAGCGCTCGCGTAACATCGCGTTTATGGATCATCATCTCAAGATCTAACGCTGCGCGCGCGCCTTCCGGAGCCTCATTAAAAGGCACCGTAATACAATTACCCTTCCCAAGATTTGTTTTAAGGTCTGGCTTTGCAAGGTTGAAAACCGAAAGCGCTCCTTCCTGCACGAATATTCCGGTCTTTCCTCCCAGATACGAAACAAAGATATCCGATCCCTTGACCGCTCCGCGGGAATTCGGCGTATCGATAACAAACGTCTCCGGGCTCCCTGTTTTTGCCACTACCGCTTCTAATTTACCGCGCGTCAGCTTTATACGCGCAAATTCCCGCTTCTGATTCTGTTCCGCAAGTTTGAATTCTTCAACCGAAATACACGTGCTCGGCGCAAGCTTTACCACGCTCTTATCAGCCAAAGTAATACCAATCTTAGAATAGCTCTTTGTGCGGATCCGATCCCCTACATATACCGGCTGTCCCTCTTTTAACGAAACGGCATCCTGCCCGTTACGAGCCACATCAGAAATACCTTCTATGAACGTTACGGTACCTACAGGATGTATCGCTTGCGCGTACGCAAACGACGATACCATAACCACACCAAGTAAACCGAGAATAGTT
>CAZJJL010000071.1:0-6770 GCA_964546325.1 uncultured Planctomycetales bacterium
CAGCGTGGAAAATCTTCGCTCGGGTCGTCTCGCTCGCTCTCGCTGGAAGTATTCTACGGGCGAACCGTGCCCGCTCTCGGACTCCCACGTCCTGCGTAAAACTTGCCTTGCCAGTCCCACAACATATAATCTTGCGTTATCTTTATGATGCATGAATCCGGAATGTTTTCGAGCGAATGTCGATTTTAGCCAATGCAGCTTGAGCGTTTTCGGGAATCCCCATGGAGCAAAGCGACAACATGGGGACGGCGAAGCTGTTTGAGCCTCTTTTTGCTAGAGCAAAAAGGGCGAGTTCTGCAGCCGCCGAAAACGCGAAAGATCATTGGCATACTCCTTATATAAAAACATATGGAAGGAGTAAATCGACCCTGAGCGAGAAAATATGCCGGAGTCATTACTGCTTATGGTTACTTAATTTTTACCTGCTTAAATAACTCAAAGAGCCTGGTAAAGGGAACGTACCAGCGAGAAAGCTTGCCGAGCTCGCCCTTTAAATGCATCTTCCCCTGCGTAACCGCCACAAATGAATCGAGCTTACCATGAAAGACCTGTTCCCAGGTCGCCGCAGGCGCCGAGATCACAAACGGCGCGTTATCGTCGAAATCAAGCCTGACAATCTTTCCTTTTTCAAAATTAAATTTAAATGCATCCTGCGCGCCTTCCATTTTTATAGCAAGTTGTACCGTTAAATCAAGCTCTTGGCCTTTTTGCGCGATGAACGGGTCCTTGTTCACCAGGTCCACGATCGCCTGAATGTGCTGACGGGAGAAGATTTCGTAGGCGACGTCGTTGGAAGCCGCAGCTTCTGCGTTTTGCTGCTTGACGGCAACCGCGCCCTGCGAAAAGATCCGCGCAACCGCGGCAGTCTTCACCGCTTCCTCAAGCGCTTCCACTAACTCCAGCGCGTCATCGAACTTATCGGCCATGGCGACGATCCCGTGATTCTTCAGGACCACAAGCCTATTAGCCTTTAACGCATCGATCACCTGGTCGGGCTGGGTCACCGTGGGGGTTTCCTGTTTAATGCACGGCACATTGCCTAAATAAAACCTCGTCTCAAACGTCAACGCCTCAAGCGTATCGCACACCGCAAAATATCCATTGGTAAGCGGCGGATGCGCGTGGATCACGGCCTTAGACGGGAAATTCTTATAAATAAGGCTATGCAGCGGCAATTCAGAACTTGGCTTCTTGCCATCGGCAGCTTCACCGGAAGAAAAATTGACCTTAACGATATCATCGTAGTCCAATTCCCCCAGGCGTGTGCCGCTAGCCGTGATCAGAATATGCTCGCCATCAAGCCGGCAGCTTAAATTCCCTGACTTAGCCACCGCCAAACCCTGCGCGTATAACCGCTGGCCGATCTTGATGATCTCTTCTTTCATCTTTCTCTGGTGATCATACATTTATTTTACCTCCAGATAAATATGTTTGGTGATCAGATCATTCGGCGTCACATCGAACGCCGGATAATACGCCTTGCACCCTTTGGGCGCAAGACAAATCCCCTGATATTCCAAAAGCTCTTTATCGGGCCGTACTTCGATCTTGATCTCCTTGCCCGTTTTTAACGATGACGGCGGCGGGCACAGAACATAAAAAGGGATATGAAAATACTGTGCCAGGATAGCGATCTGGTATGTTCCGATCTTATTGGCAATATCGCCATTCTGGGCCAAATGGTCGGCGCCGACGATAACTTTTGAGATCTTGCCTTCCGCCATAACCTGAGCCACCATATTATCGGTGATCACCGTTACCGAATAGCCCGCGTCCTGCAACTCCCAGGCAGTCAAACGGGACCCTTGCAAATACGGCCGCGTCTCCGTCGCATAAAAACTCAACCCTTTATTCTGTTCCCGGGCGAAATCAGCGATCATCGGCATAAGGCCGCTGATGTTGCAATGCGTCAAAACCACGTCTCCGTCAGCAAGAAGATAGCTGGTCTCTTCTGCCTGTTTCATGCGTTTTGCTTTTAACGTTTCTAAAAACCCGTAGAGGCATTTCTCAAGCGGCGCACCCTGCGCAACCCAACCCATCACCATATCGGTAAGCGTTTTAAAAGAAAGCGTCGGACGCGTCGCATTAATCGCTTCTGCAACCTGCGCAATGACACCGGAAATATCGCGTGCATTCCTGTTCTGGTCTAAGACCATAAGGAACGTATAGAAAACCAGCAATACCTGGCCGACTGCGCGCGTCTTCATCTCTTTGATCGCGCTGCAAGACTCCTGATAGGACCGAACTTCAATATATTTGAGCTCGTGCGGTAAAAGCGTTTCGTCAAGAATGCGGATGACGCCGTCTTTATATTCAATCGGCCAAAAAAGTGGGGAATATTTCATAGATCCTCTCGTCTTTCTTGTGACGTTGTGACTTGTGACCTTGAAACCCGCTTACTTGCCTTCAAGTTTCTTAACGGTCTCCAGCGCTATAGTAATTAAATTTGATTCCGCCATATAATACAACGGATTCATGAATCCCATCTCTCCGGTAATAACATTATCGCTTACCGCAAGGATAGAACCTGCTTTGACATTATAGGTCTGGGCGATCGTAAGAAGCGCCGAAGAAACCATATCAACCGCCCTGGCCCCTTCCGCACGTTTTGCCTCGACGATTTCGCGCGTTTCCCGCAAGAGCGCATCGGTTGTCCAGGCAACCCCGCGATGAACGTTCAAACCCATACCCTTTGCGATATCGAACATGGTATCCGAGATCTTCTTGTCGGCTACGGTCTTAAAATCCTCTTTGACGTAATACGGGGTCACTCCATCGCCGCGGATAACCGAATCGACAACGAACAGGTCTCCGACCTTAATGTTCTCATCCAAGGATCCGCAGGTCCCGATGCGGATGATATTCTTGATACCGGCGTTACACATGACCTCGGAGGTGATCGACGTGTCGGTCGAGAATCTGCCTCCGTTGATCGCGGTCAATTTGATCCCCTGGAAGGTCCCGGTGTACATGGTATATTCCATAAAAGAGAAATTCTTCACGGGATTCTCGAGCTTTTTCATCAACACATCGAGCCTATCGCGAGGGCCGGGCACGATCGCGTATGAGCCGACATCCTGAGGCCTCAATTGCACCATCGCGGTAAGATCTTTTCCTGTCATATGAACATCTTTTTGCATTTGCATGTATATACTCTCCTTAATAGTACCCTTGGTTTGCGGTGTTCGGTGAGCGCATCAATGCTAACCGTTAACCGAAAACCGTAAACCTAGTTTTCGTCTAATATACCCTGAAGATTCTTCCCCAATATTCCGTCCTTCTCTTCCGAACTTAAATCCAGATCACTGATCGCCTGGATGGAGCCTGCGATATCTTTTTTCGCCGGCCAGTCGCTCCCCCACACCAGATGCTTCGGCCCGAACAACGCAAGCGCGGCTTCCAAATTCGCCTGCGTCTTATCGCCGCTGGTGTCGACATAAATACGTTTTAATATTTCGGTCGGGTTCTTCTTGAGATCTTTGACGAAGTTGATCGAGCGCAACATACCGTACGTGGCGTCAAAACGATACGATAAGAACGGGATAACGCCCCCGAAATAGGCAAATACGAATTTCACCCCCTGGAATTCATCGAGGATCCCCGACATCATCAACTTTCCGATACACATGGTCGTATCAAAAACATACTCGATGACCGGGGTCAAAAGCGGATCCTGCACGCGCTCAAAACCTATAGGGTTGACGATCTGCGAATGCACAAAGATCGGAATATTACTTAATTGCGCTTCTTTATATAAAGGGATGAACGCTTTATCATCGAGGTATGTCCCTTCATAACTGGTGGCAAGAGAGATCGCTTTAAATCCCAAATCGCGCGCCCGATGCCACTCGTCAAGCATTGCCTGAGTATTCCCGACAGGAAGAATAGCAGCTCCGATGAATTTATCCGGATAGCGTTTTACTATTGCGGCAACATTATCGTTAAAGATCGTGCTGACCTGCGCAAGGCCTCCGAGTTTACGATGCGCGTCAGAGGTCGGATACGACAAAACCGCTTTCGAAATCCCCGCCTCATCCATCATCGTTACCTGAGACTCGATATCGCCCCAGCCCTTATGGAAAAAGTGGGCGTTGGTGATGATCTCATCCGGCAGCCAATGGCTGTGCGCGTCAATGATCGCCATCAGCGTTTTTCTTCCCGTTCCGCGAATATCCTCCTGGTCATCTCTTCCTCATAGGCAAGCTTAACCTCTTTAAGCGTCCCCTCGCCGAACTCTTTTACGATAACCGTTTCAATAGCGTTCAGTTTGAAAAGAATGAAGTGGAATTCCGGCTTCAATTCCAGCCCGTCGTATTTGAGTTTAACCCCGTTTTCTTTCTTCGCGTCTACATACGACTGGAATTCTTCGATAAAACTCCCTAACGTATTGTCCCCATCGAGTTTTTTGAGATGTTCCAGGATCATCTCATCGACTTCAAACTGGGAGAACTTACGCTCGACTTTATCGACCTGCTCTTTCGTGGTCTTATAAAGCCAGATAAGATACCGTTTTTTTAAATTCCTGTAATCAAGTTTATCCATATCGCCCTCGTCATTATGGGTACGGATCGTGCGGCCTGGCTATGCGCGGTACGTGCCGGGGCCGTAAAAATATCATTGTTTGATCACTTCAACATCGTCAAAATACAACGTGCCTTTACCGGGGGTCAGCGGCTCAAATTGATAGCTCCTAATCGGGAAATCAAGCGTACCGTTTTTGTCCGCGCTATCCGGCTGCCAGTCATCGCGCGGAGAGAATCCGCTGAAGAGCGTTACAACCTGTTTCCATCCTTTAAAATCGTCGGTAAAAGTAGAGCGCCAAATTTCACCGCCGGTATCCTTAACATCAAGGGCAACCGTTGCCTTCGAATCAGTCCCATAAACCCAAACGGAAATCGCGTTAAAAGATCCCCAATCGATATCCTCGGGCTTTACTTTCCAATCGGCTTTTTTAGCATCGAGTTTCGTCCCTTTGGCAACATACATATATCCGCCGGAAATCGCATCGTAATCCACTTTAAGGGACTGCTTGCCTCCATGCGCCTGCTCAGTTGTCGCGGTAACCGTAAGAGCAGAACCATTTCCTGCGCCAAAGTCAACCGTACCCTCGGCGCCGCCGCTCACCACGCCCTCAAAATCATCAAGCTGCACGCTCTTTTCAGCCGCGCACGCCCATACCGCGCATAATACTACCAGACTCACTGCAAAAAGTATTTTTTTCATCTCAATCCTTCCTTTCTGATCGTGCAATTCGTCGCATTGTCCTCTTGTCACTGCCTCTTGGAAACACACACGATACAACACTCAGCTCGGCTCAACGATCCCTCACTTCCCCGGATGGGCTTGCTTATACGGAATGATCGGCGCTGTCCACGGCGTCTGCTGATTGATAACCGCTATTTCAAGCGGACAAACATTTGCCGGAACGGTCAGCGCAAACCGCACCGCATTTTCAATGGCCTCGGTAGACATAAGCCGTGACGTATCGTTGGTGATATCTTTTAATTTACCGGTTAAGTCGGTATCCGTAACCCCCGGCAAAAGCGAAGTGATCTTGATACCGTGATCGCGCAACTCCCAAAAAAGACCTTTGCAGAACGCGCGCAAACCAACCTTTAAAGAACTATACACAACGAAATTTTTGGGGACCGGATCCACTAACGTAGAACCCGAAACCATATTGATAACAGCACCCGATTTCTGGGCGATAAAATCATTGATGACCAGCCTGATCAAACGCACGTACCCCAGATAATTCGTAAGCGCAAGCTTCTCAAAATCTTCGATCGGCTGATTTTGAAAAGGATATTGACTTGAGACGCCCGCATTATTGACTAAAATATCGATGCGGCCGAATTTCTTTTTTGTCTGAGCAACGAGATTCTCAAGATCCTCAAGCCTTGTCACATCACAGACGATCGGTAGAATATCGACCGCATAGCTCTTCCGAAGTTCCGCTGCTGTTTCCTGAAGCGGCCCTTCCTGACGCGCCGCAATCGCAACATGGGCACCCATACTTGCCACGGTTGACGCAAGCGCCTTGCCAATACCGCGGCTGGCACCGGTCACAATCGCAACCTTACCTTTTAATTCTGCACTCATCGAGTATTCCTTTCCTTTTTAAACTTTTTCAATTAACGGTTTTGTCGCAAGCAACAAAATAAACAAACAAGTCCCGAATACCACAAACCCCAAATGGATATTAAACTGCATTAAATATCCGCCGAGCGCAGCCCCCAGGCCGCCGGAAATAAAACGAACACTGCTATTTAAACTTGCCGACTCATGAATATGTTCCGACGGCAAATCCGTGAGGATCGTGGAAACCCCGGCGTGATTAAGCGTCCAGCCGAATCCCCAAGCAAGCATCAATATTCCTAAAACAAAAAGCGGAAGCCTCATCAAAACCGCGGCAACGCTTATGATCATAACCACAATGCCGAGATTCGTGGTTTTGACGCGGCCCAGGGAATCGGAGCAAAAACCGCCGATCACCTCGCCGAAGATGCCGCTTAAGCTTGTCAAGGTTATCAACAAACTGATCGTAAACTGCTCAAAGAGGAATTTCCTGGAAAAATAAACGGCCAACCACTGCTGCACGCCGTGATAAAACAGGCTGATCAGGAATATATAAATGAACACACGTAAGATCCTGGCGTTCGTAAACGCCTGCCGATACCCGAACGACCATCGCGTAACATCCTCTTTAAAGCTTGGCAAATAGATCCAAAGAAATATCCAGAGGATAAAACCCGCGATTGCCGGCGCAC
>CAZJJL010000071.1:6783-7669 GCA_964546325.1 uncultured Planctomycetales bacterium
ATAAATCCAGCGCCAATACACGATACCGCTTAATGCCAAACCGGCAAGCGAAGCAACAAACGTCGAGCCAAAGAATATCCCCACTGCCCTGCCTCTTCTCATCGGAGAAACGTGCTTGCCGATAAGAATAAGCCCTAACGGGATAACCGATGCGCCAAATACGCCCATGAGAAAACGTCCGGCAAAAAGCATCGGGATCGATGAAGCCAGGCCCGCCACAAGATTTGCCAATGAAAAGAAGAACAAGCAAAAAAGCTCAACGCGCTTGGCATCAATTGCCCGGATCAACGGGCCGTACAACAACGCGGCCAGGCCATACGGAAGCATATACATCCAAACGATTTTACCGGCAACAAATTGCGAAACACTAAATGTCGAAGCAATCGAAGGGATCAATGCCGCGCTTGCTGCCACGTTGAAGGAAAGAAGCGCGCCCTCAAGACACAAGAGAAAGAACGTTAACCGTTTCACGACTTATTGCTTTGCCGCTTTTTCAATAGCATCCCGAAAAATCTTCAGATTGTCTTTTGAATGTTTGTTGATAAAACCTTCGACCTGCTCGTCATTGAATTTTGCTTTTTCATCCATTTCAAAATGCTGGATCCAGGTCAATTCAACGCCATCGGGCTTTTGCGTGTAAAGCCAGACGATTTTCATATACTTAAAAGGGAATTTCGGTTCATGGCGCTCGGCATAGGTAAAATTCTTATCTTTAAAAAGCAGCCGCCACGATACCCACGACTTGTCTTCATCGTCAGTAAGACGGAATGTTATTTTGTTGCCTTCTTTTGCGACGATCTCCGCCTTTTTGTACTCTCCGCCAAAAAGCTCTGTCCAGCGGGGAATATCGTTTGAAATATCAAAGACTTTTTCGTAGGGAGCATTA
>CAZJJL010000072.1:0-7446 GCA_964546325.1 uncultured Planctomycetales bacterium
ACCGTTTTTAAAGCATCCGCACCGTCATAAGAAGTGAAGATCTTAAACCCCTCTTTTTTAAGGTTATACTCAAGGAGTTTTACGATATCCCTCTCATCATCGACAATAAGGATCTTATTTTTCATATTATTTCGACCGGATAGCAACGACCTTCACAAAATCAGCAGCATCTTCGACCTTGTCCGTAACCCCTTCAAGATACTCGGCAAGCTCATAACATAATAATAACGTCGCAGGCTCAAGCTTGGTATGTATGATCGCTTCAATAAGAAGCTTTTTCTGATCATCCCCTTCATGTTCAAACCGAGCGACCTCTTCGCAATCCGCAAGCGCCTTTTTAAGATCATTTTTCATCACTGCCTCGATACCATCCTTAAGCCGGGAGACCGACGCAACAATAAGCTCTGTCGCCGATGAGATATTCTTCAGGATATTCTCCGGAAGCTTTTGCTCAATAAAACCTAAAAGACGGGCAGAGCCGTTCGTCCAATCAGCGATCTTATCAAGTGTTTTCACAAAATGCATCAAGTCTTCCCGATCAGGAGGCAAAAGAAGGCTCTCGGACAATTGGTTAACCATCTTTGAACGCAAAATATCAGCCTGATGCTCGCTCTCCCTGACTTTTTCTATGGCAACGGTCTTTGCCTCTAAATCACCCTTAATAAACCCCTTAACGGCATCGGAAAAATACGCGACGGTCTTGCACGTTTCCTCAACATGGCGTTGAGCGTCCCGCAATATCGACTGCTCTTCTGCCACCCCTAACCACCCTAAGATATTCCTCATCTCTTTCATATAAACCTCCTATGCGATTTTGACAAATTGAAGAATTGTTTTCAATGCGCCGTAACTGATAATTCCCGATATAAAAGGCGTGGCCAGCCAACACGTAATTATTTCCCGCAAAATACGCAGATTAACGACCCTCACGCCTTTTACCAACCCAACACCGAATATCGCCCCAACGATAGAATGACTTGTCGAAACAGGAATTCCGATAACCGTATAAACATGTACGTTTAAAGCGCTGGCAAGTTGCGCTGCAAATGCCATAAGAGGCAATAAATGCGCAATCTCCGACCCTATGGTCTCGATAACTTTATACCCCCATGTTACAATCCCCAATACGATCGCCAAACCCCCGATAAGGATACACACATGAGAATTCAATAAACCGGTGCCCGCGATCACACCAATGGAATTAGCGACATCATTGGCTCCCCACGTATACGCAACATAACAACCGCTGGTAATAATCAGTACTCCGAGCACTCCTCGCACATATCTGCGCGGCACGATACGGTAAAATACGTTTTTCAGCACCCGATAAAATACATACCCGAGAATCGCTGAACCAACCGGAGTGCATATCCAGCACAAAAAGACATCTCCGATGATTTTCCATTTAATCGGCGCATGGATCGCGAGTCCGGCGCCGGCAACTGCCCCTACAATAGAGTGGCTCGTCGATATCGGCATCTTCCAGAACGTTGCCAAAACAACCCACGCGCACGCTGCAAACGAAGCAACAAGCGCAACATACAAAGCCGTCATCCTATCAAGCTTATCTAAAGGCACAATCCCTTTGCCGATAGTATGCGCGACATTTCCCCCCTGCAGATACGCTCCCAAAAACCCGAAAATCACAATCAATACGATCGCCTGACGGAGCTTTAAAACACGGGAACCAACCGCGGTACCCAGAGAATTAGCGGCATCATTAGCGCCGATAGACCAGCCAACCCCCATACTCATTACAATAACCAAACCGATAAGAAGTATCGGCATTAACACTTCCCCCCTCTGCACACCCGCACGCAGACACCGCAAATATACTGATCAACAAGCTTGAGCCGTTGGAATTCCTTAAGTTTTTCAAAGCACCCGATATGGTCGAAATCATCCCTATTCTCTTTGATTGCGCCGGCAGGACAGCGTTCTATACAAAGCCGACAATTGCCGCAGGAATCCTTTGATGGCTTATCAACGGTTAAAGGGATATTGGTAAGAACCGTCACCAGACGAACCTGGCTGCCGAATTTTTTAGTAACAAGAAGGTTGTTCCTCCCGATCCAACCGACACCGGCGAGGACCGCAAGTTTCTTATGCGATAGATGCGCGGTTTGTTTTTGCCAATCAACGATCTGCGAAGCAGGGATTGCCGCCGCATCAAAACCCTGAGCTTGGACAATATTGGAAAAACGAAGCGCTGCCTGGTCGAGAAAAACATTAACAGTACGATAATGGTGGAAATATAGCCTGGTAGGATGGGTCTGCGCTTCCTGCAAGATGCTATCAGAAAGCCGCATCCCCAAAACAATGGCTTTATCAAAACGTTTCAGCATGGGCTCGGAGATCTTAAACTCCTCTTTTACCCCCGTAATATCCGCTACGCCAAAAAAACTGAACCCAAGATCAGAACTTGCCTTCTTAAGCGCCGCGTAATTCTTCTTTTTATCCATGGATTTTTCTGAGATACACCATAAGAATGGAGATCGCCGCGGGAGTTACCCCCGAAATACGCGACGCTTGCCCTAAATTCAACGGTTTAAAACGAATTAACTTTTCGCTGATCTCGCGCGAAAGCCCGCTGATAACGGTATAATCGAGATCCGCAGAAAGCTTTATTTTCTCCAGGTTTTTAAAACGCTCAACTTCCGCTAATTGCCGCCTGATAAACCCATCATATTTTACATCAATTTCAACCTGTACAGAAGCAAAATCAGGAATACTTTCAACAACGGCATCAAGCTGGCGAAGCTCCCTGAACGTTACGTGCGGCCGTTTAAGCAGCTCTGCAAGCGTTGTCGGACGGCGAAGAGGTGCCGTACCGAGGCTTTTAAGCGCTTGCGTAATCCTATCCGACGGTTTTAAGCGATGCGAATTCAATAACACAATCCCCGCAGCTATCGCCTTTTCTTTTTTCTGCACATTGCGATAGGATGCCGCAGAAACTAACCCTACCTCATGCCCGAACTTTGCCAAACGCAAATCCGCATTATCCTCCCGTAAAATGAGACGATATTCAACGCGGGAAGTAAACATGCGATACGGCTCATTCGTACCTTTCGTAGTCAGATCATCGATTAAAACCCCGATGTAACCGCTCGCGCGGTCCAGAACAAACGGCCGGCGTTTTGTTACCCGCAATGCCGCGTTGATGCCGGCGATCAATCCTTGCGCCGCCGCTTCTTCATATCCGGTTGTCCCGTTGATCTGTCCTGCCAAATACAAATTCTTAACCAACTTTGTCTCAAGCGTGGGAAAAAGCTGCGTTGGATCAACCACGCTATGCTCAATCCCATAGCCAAACGTCATGACCCTTGCTTCTTCCAATCCTTCAATGGAATGAATAATCTTACGCTGAACGTCCTCAGGCAAACTGGTGGAGATCCCATTCGGGTAGATTTCGTCAGTGGTAAGACTTTGCGGCTCAAGAAAAACCTGATGCCTATCTTTATCCGAAAATTTAACGATTTTATCCTCGATAGACGGACAATACCGGACTCCCGCTGCCTTGATCTTCCCGGCATACAGAGGCGATCGATCCAAATTATCGCGGATTATTTGATGTGTTTTTTTATTGGTATAGGTTATATGGCACGGTACCTGCCTGGGCGAAAAATCCTTTGTTAAAAAGGAAAACGGCTGCGGAGGATCATCGCCATCCTGCACTTTAAGAGCGTGGAAATCAATGGAATTCCTATCTAAACGCGGGCAGGTCCCGGTTTTAAAACGTACGATCCTTAAACCGGCATCCGCTAAACTTTTTGCGAGCAGAACTGAAGCTTGCTCATGAATACGACCACCCGGTTTATGCTCTAAACCAACATGAATCAAACCGTTCAAAAACGTTCCCGCGGCAATAATAACGCATGAAGCAATAATTTCCTCGTTTACGCTGGTTTTAATACCACGAACCACTCCGTCTTCGATAAGAAGCGCCACCGCTTCTGCTTCAACGACCTCAAGTGCCTTTTGTTTTGTTACCAAATCGATCATGTATGCATTGTACCGATACATGTCGATCTGCGCGCGGGAAGAATGCACTGCAGCGCCCTTAGACGCGTTGAGAATACGGAATTGAATGCCGCAGGCATCCGCTGCCAAACCCATCGCCCCGCCTAAAGCATCGATTTCCTTAACAAGCTGTCCCTTGCCGACCCCGCCAATAGCGGGATTGCAACTCATAAGGCCAATGGTCCCTTTCTTCAACGTAACCATGGCTGTTTTACATCCCATGCGGGCACTGGCAAGTGCCGCTTCAATGCCTGCGTGACCTGCTCCGATCACTACAATATCATAGTTCATGTTTTAGTCGTGAGTCGTGTGTATTGAGTATTGTGTTTGTTTTCCGCCGGTGGCGGGAGAGTTCCCTGAAATTGCTTCTTCGCGACTTTAAAAAGGGGAACTTTCCTGTACTACTAAAAAAGTTTCGTACGTTTGAAAAATACTCCCTGCGGTTTGGTTGCCCTAATCCCACAGATAGAGTCATGAGTCGCGCGCATTGAGCTTATTTCCCGTCAGGAACTGAAGACTGCCCTTGATTGCTTCGTCTCCTTCAGATCCTTGCAACGAGGAATGAATCATGCGCGGGTGGCTTGGAGTATTCTTAAGCAGAACGTGTGAGGCCCGAAGCGGGCATGGTTCGCCCGAGGAATTCTTCAAGACAGAACCCGCGCAACCATAATTTCACACTCGTTCAACAACAACTCCATATTCGAAGCTTTTTTCAAGAAATTCTGCAATTACCACTTCCGCATCCTTGCTGCCGGCAACTAACCCCATATGCATACCATATAACACCAGACAAAACCCAACAGGCGTTATTTTTCGGATCTCAAAGGTGGCATGGCTCAGGCAAATCTTCTCCTCAAGCAAACGACAGATCTCCGAAGCGGAGCCTTTGAATGTACCCAAAAATCGCATCATCACTTCCAAACCGCCGGCATTCATCATAAACCCTCTATAAAGTCAAATGAGGTTGCTCGCGCAACACGAGCAACCTCACAGGACACTACCAAAATATACTCAGCCTAACACTTTGAATAACCGCAGGAAAGACATTTTACACAGCCTTCCTCATGACGCAAAGCGCCGCTGCAATCAGGACAAACTCCAATAATATCGCCCTTCTTCGCGGGAACACCCACGGCAACCCCATCATCATGATGCGAATGTTTCATCGCAGACTGCTCAAACTGCAATTTAGCCTCGGCATCAATGCCATTCACAAGCCTGCGTTCAATAACCCGCGCAATAGCATCGGCGCATGAAAAAATCCGCTGACCTTTTTCCCATGACGGAGACGGACAACGGATATTGCTTAACTGTTCTATGATAGACTTGAACTCAACACCGGCGCGGAACGCAAGAGAAACCAGCCTGCCGATCGCCTCCAACTGCGATCCTGCGCAACCGCCTGCTTTTCCCATCTGCGTAAAAAGCTCGAACGGCCTTCCTTCTTCGTCCAAATTAATAGTAACATAGAGATTGCCGCACCCGGTGGCGACTTTCGTCGTCGTTCCCATCACGACTTCCGGGCGAGGACGCGGAGCGATCTGGCCAGGCTCAACCATCACCTTTACCGTTTCTTTGGCTTGTTCTTTATCTTTTACTCTCCCAACATTTAAAACCTGCTCTTCACGGCTACCGTCACGATAAATAGTGATACCTTTACAATTCAACTCATATGCCAGTAAATAGGCTTTCCGCACTTCATCGGTTGTGGCATTATGCGGAAAATTGATCGTCTTTGAGGTAGCGTTATGCACATATTTTTGGAATGCCGCCTGCATACGCACATGCCATTCCGGAGAAATATCGTGCGCGGTCACAAAAAGTTTTCGCACATCTTCGGGTATCTCCGTAATATCCTGCAAAGACGGATGATTGGCGATCTTTTCCATAAGTTCTTTAGAGTAGAACCCGCGCTCACGTGCGATCTCTTCAAAAAGAGGATCGACCTCAACTAATTTATCTTTATCCATGACATTGCGGTAATACACAACCGCGAACAACGGCTCGATGCCCGAAGAACACGGTCCCGCAATAATACTGATGGTTCCCGTCGGAGCGATCGTCGTCAAGGTGGCATTGCGTAATTTCATGCCTCCTTCTTTCTTATCATAAATACTCCCCTTAAATGCGGGAAAAGTGCCGCGCTCCTTGGCAAGTTCCTGCGAACGCACTAACGATTCGTCGAGAATGAACTTCATGATTTTCTCGGCAAGACTGACCGCCTCTTCGGAATTGTAAGAGATCCCCAACTGGATCAATAAGCTCGACCATCCCATAACTCCGAGGCCTATCTTCCTCGTTGCCTTGGTGGCCTTTTCAATGTCAGGGAGAGGGAATTTATTGACGTCGATAAGATTGTCCAGGAAATGCACCGCGACACGAATAACCTCACGCAATCTGTCCCAATCAACCTCCGCAAAAGCGCCTTTGCGTTTAAACATCACCGAAAGATTGATCGAACCGAGATCGCAGCTCTCAAACGGCAATAACGGCTGCTCGCCGCACGGATTCGTGCTCTCGATAGCGCCAAGCTGCGGGGTCGGATTATACTGGTTGAGGCGGTCGATAAAAATGATCCCCGGCTCACCCGTTTTATGCGCGTGATTAACGATCGAATCAAAAACCTCTTGAGAATTAAGACGTTGTACTGATTTCTTCGTATGCGGATCGATCAGATCATAATCTTCGCCTTTTTCCAGATGCTTCATGAAATCATCCGTAATGCCGACGGAGATATTAAAATTCGTGATCTCTTTGGTATTATCCTTACACGAGATGAATTCCATGATATCGGGATGGTCAACCCCTAAGATCCCCATATTGGCGCCGCGGCGCGTCCCCCCCTGCTTGACGGCTTCGGTCGCAGCATCATATACTTTCATAAACGAAACAGGGCCGGAAGCAACTCCTCCCGTCGAGCAAACTACGGAATTCTTCGGCCGCAGCCTGTTAAACGAGAACCCCGTACCGCCTCCCGACTTATGGATCATCGCCGTAGCTTTCAGGGTCTCAAAGATCGATTCCATGGAGTCTTTGATCGGCAGAGTAAAACACGCGGAGAGCTGCCCGAGTTCTTTACCGGCATTCATCAAACAGGGCGAGTTAGGCAAAAATGCTAACTCGGTCATAACGCGATAGAATGAGTCCTGAATTTTTGCTACATCCTGTTCTGACTTGCCGTAGAGTTTATCCGCGGCGGCAATAGCTTTTGCTACGCGGGTAAACATCTGTTCGGAAGTTTCGATCACTTTACCTGAAGCATCCTTGCTTAGGTATCTGCGCTCAAGAACTTTAAGCGCGTTTTGGGAAAGCTGTAACGCCATGGGTACCTCCACACGTAGAAGGGTTTTAAGAATGTGGGATTGAATGTATCCCTATTATATAGCAGCCAAAGAAGCTGTCAACAAAAAAATACAACAGATTGTG
>CAZJJL010000073.1:0-7414 GCA_964546325.1 uncultured Planctomycetales bacterium
CGAAAAGATCGTCGTCTCGACCGACGAGAAGACCGGCACCCCGATATTGGTAAAAAATGTCGCTCAGGTTGTTTTGGGACCTGATATGCGCCGTGGCGTTGCTGACCTTGACGGAGAAGGAGATACGGTCGGCGGGATCGTTATTATGCGTTACGGTGAAAATGCTTTGAATGTGATTAACCGCGTGAAGGAAAAGATCAAAGAGGTTACGCCTTCGCTGCCGGAAGGCGTTTCGATCGTTACGACCTATGACCGCTCTGATCTGATCAACCGGTCAATTGAGACGTTGAAACACCAGTTGGTCGAGGAAATGATCATCGTCAGTTTAGTGATCATGCTGTTCCTCTGGCATTTTCCTTCAGCGAGCGTGCCGATCGCCACTATCCCGATAGCCGTGCTTTTGAGCTTTATCCCCTTATTTGCGATGAAGCTGACATCGAATATTATGTCTTTGGCCGGCATTGCGATTTCAATCGGTGTTCTTGTGGACGGTGCGATCGTAATGGTTGAGAACGCGTATAAAAAGATTCAGTTGTGGGAAGCAAGCGGACGTAAGGAAAATTACCAGGAGATTCTTTTAGCTTCCTTAAAGGAGGTCGGTCCGTCGGTGTTTTTCTCCCTTCTGGTCATTGCCGTCGCGTTCATTCCTATCTTTACCCTGGTTGATCAGGAAGGCAGACTTTTTAGGCCATTAGCGTTTAGCAAGAATTTCGCGATGACTATTGCGGCTATTTTAGCGGTCACCCTTGTCCCGGCAATGTTTGTCTTTTTAGTCAGGGTCCGTAGAGTGCAGTGGCGACCGCGTTGGTTATCGAACATCTTTAATGCCGTAACGGTCGGAAAATATTATCCCGAAGAGAAGCATCCGATAAGCAAAATCCTCTTTAGGGTGTATGAGCCGGTTTGCCGGTTTGTGCTTCGAAACCGGAAATGGACGTTGATCGCTGCGCTGGTGCTTATGATAGGGACAATTCCCGTTTTTTTGAGTCTTGGTTCCGAATTCATGCCTCCGCTTAATGAAGGCAGTATCCTTTATATGCCTACGACGCTTCCGGGTATTTCCGTGACCGAGACGCAAAAGTTGCTTCAATCGATGGATCGTATTCTAAAGGATACTCCGGAAGTAGAAAGGGTATTTGGCAAAGCAGGACGCGCGGAATCGTCGACCGATCCGGCCCCGTTTTCCATGATGGAAACAACGATTATCTTAAAGCCTGAGAATCAGTGGAGGAAAATTCACCGGTGGTATTCATGGCTGCCGGATTTTTTACAGGCGCCGTTCAGGCCGATCTGGCGCGATCGTATTACCTACGAAGATCTCATCAGTGATCTCGATAAGAAGATGCAGTTTCCCGGGGTATCAAATGCCTGGACTATGCCTATTAAGGCGAGGATCGATATGTTATCGACCGGAGTGCGCACGCCGGTCGGTATTAAGATATTCGGAGATGACTTGAAAGAGATCGAGAAGATCGGTTTACGTATTGAATCGGTCCTTAAAAATGTGCGAGGCACTCGTTCTATTTTTGCTGAACGCGTAACCGGCGGTTATTTTCTGGATTTTGATTTAAAACGGGAGCAGCTTGCCCGTTACGGGCTGACGGTACAAGATGCGGAGATGATCGTCACCTCTGCTATCGGTGGGGAGGCTGTTACGACCACGATCGAGGGAAGAGAGCGTTATACGGTTAATGTCCGCTATGCCAGGGGATTCCGCGATGATCTGGCAAAACTAAAACGCGTGCTTGTGCCTACTGCTTCGGGGGCGCAAGTACCTCTCGAAGAATTAGCCGATATTCACTTTTCGTTAGGTCCGGCGATGATCCGCGATGAGAACGGAATGCTCGCGGGGTATGTGTTCATCGATATCGCCGATCGTGACGTGGGGAGCTATGTTTCGGAGGCGCGCGCGATCGTCGGCGAAAAGATCAAGCTTCCTGCGGGTTATGTGTTGACCTGGAGCGGCCAGCACGAAAATATGGTGCGGGTACGCCAGAGGTTGAAAATCGTTTTACCTCTGACGATTTTTTTGATCTTTATCCTGCTCTATATGAATACAAAATCTCCCGTTAAAGCTTCTATCGTTATGCTTGCGGTGCCGTTTTCTTTGGTCGGCGCGGTTTGGTTCTTGTTTATACTCGGTTATAATATGTCTATTGCCGTTTGGGTCGGGATGATAGCGCTTATGGGGCTGGATGCCGAGACCGGAGTATTTATGCTTCTTTTCTTAGATATGTCTTATTATGATTTTGCGCGGCAGGGGAGGATGAGAACAAGGGAAGATCTCCATGAATCCATCGTCCACGGTGCGGTTAAGCGTATACGCCCGAAAATGATGACGGTGATGGCCATGTTTATGGGGTTGCTTCCGATCATGTGGTCTATGGGAGCGGGAGCTGACGTGATGAAGCGGATTGCAGCTCCGATGATCGGAGGCATCTTCAGCAGTTTTATTCTTGAGCTATTGGTTTATCCGCCTCTTTATTCGATATGGAAATGGAAGTATGAAATGAAACACGGCAGTGTCGATGCTAAGGCTTTGATCCCGACGGATTAAAGGTGCCTGTGTTTTTGCCGAAGTTTTTTGGGCTTTGCGAAAATCGAGGGTTTATTGAGCCGAATCGTTGCGTATCCGCAAGCAGATACGTATAATCCCAGGGTTTTATAGTATGGATAGAAAAGAAAAAGTTTTGCGCCATATTCGGAAAGACGGCTGCGGCATTGAGATCGGCCCGAGTTATAATCCGATCGCTTCCAAAAAGGAAGGATACCGGGTGCAGACGATCGATCATATGAGCCGCCTTGAGTTGATCGATAAATATAAAGATGCCCAGGTATCGTGCGATGCTATTGAGGAAGTCGATTTTATTTGGAGGGGGAAAATTTTTCCGACCTTACGGGGAAGCATAAATATTTCGATTGGATCATTGCATCTCATGTTATTGAACATACACCTGATCTTATAGGGTTTCTTAAGAATTGCGACATGATCGTAAAGGATGACGGAGTGATCTCCCTGGTCATACCGGATAAGCGCTACTGTTTCGATCATTATAGGCCGATTACGGGTATCGCAGCGGTTATTGACCGTCATTTGCAGGATAATCGTATCCCGAGCGCCGGTATGGTGGCCGAGCATTTCTTAAGCGCAGTAACCAAAGACGGACACATTGCATGGGATCGATCCGTGCGTGGCCCGTATGCGTGTATTCATGATACGGAAGAAGTTCTGCAGCGGATGCATGGAGTCCGCGATAAGAAAGAATATACGGATGTTCACGCCTGGTGTTTTGTCCCGCATTCTTTCAGGCTTCTGATGCAGGATCTTTATGCCCTCGGGTTTATTCCGTTCCGTGAGGTTAGTTTTTATCCTACGGAAGGGTGCGAATTCTTTGTGACGATAAGCCGAAGCGGAAAAGGGATTGCTGCTTCCCGGTTAGAGATAGCGCGCAAGATCGAGTCGGAAATCAAGAATGACGAAAGCCCCTATTCCGCGCGACTTCAAAACCTCAGACAAAGAATACGGAGTTGGTTGAAGAGGACGCAAGCATAATCGTTTATCCCGCATAATCGAATAATCCGATGTTTACGACATACCAGTATTTATTTATAAATCTTATCGGCCTGGGGATAGTTGGGGTGGCATATATTTTTTCCCCTCGGCAAAGAAGGTTGATGTTCTTAAGCGGGGTTTCGCTTATTCCTTTTTGCGTTTTTGCGCAATATCATCAAGGGCAGTACTGGAATCCGGTTCGTCTTTTTGGATGTGCCGTTGGAATTGAGGATGTTATATTTTGTTTCTCCGTAGGCAGTTTGGTTTGGCTGTCCGGAGTTATGTTTTTTCGGCAAAAAATCGAGGTGTCTCATTCTTTTAAGCGTTTTATAAGGAGATTCCTGGTGATTATTCTTGCCGGAGTTATCGTGTCCTTTATTTTAGGAAGCTTAAGAGTTCCTGTTATGGGCATGACAATCATTTCTCAGGTCAGTGTTTTGATCATGCTGCTTTTTAAGCGACGCAATCTATGGCCTCTTGCGGTAAGCGCAGCGATTCTTTATACCGCATATTACTGCGTTATTCTCTACGCATTTTCATGCGTATCCCCGGGCTTTTTTTCTTTATGGAACGGATTTTCTTTATCGGGGATACGCCTTGCGGGTCTTCCTCTTGAGGAAATTATCTGGGTTTTTACCTTTGCCGCCTGTTGGATGATGATCATGGCTGTTTCCTTAGAAGGTTTTTGGGTAAAAAAGCCTTATGAGCAGATATCTTCTACGCGGAAATGAAGGTATCAAGAAAAAGGTCTAACCGCTTCCCTGCGTTTTTCGGTAATATAATGCTTTTTTCCAGGTATTTATGCTATACTAATACAATAACTTACGAAGTTTACAGGCATGTAGAGAGTGGTTTTGCCGGGAGATGCTATTAAGAAAATAAGGACTTCACCGAAAAGCCGGAAATGCAAGTTTCCGCGTTGTAAACAGATGCTGAGCATCTATAACCATGAAATATATTGTCATGTCCATCAGGATCGTCTGGTGCATGATTATAAATTCAAGAGAAAGTAGCGTATGATACATAAAGAAACAGTGCGAAATACAGATAACGGGTTTTACGGGTTGGGGATAGCTCCGAAGATACCGCTCAAGAATATCCAGTATCTACGGGTTTTACGGGTTGGGGATAGCTCCGAAGATACTGGATATTCTTGAGCGGCTGAAGTTTAGCGCTCCCACACCGATCCAGTCAAAGGTCATACCGATTGCGCTCGAAGGCAAGGACCTGATCGGTATTGCTCAAACAGGAACAGGTAAAACGCATTCTTTTGCGATACCTATTTGCCAGGTATTGGCTCAAAAACCGGGGAAGATGGCACTGATACTTGCGCCGACTCGCGAGCTTGCCTTGCAGATCAGCGAGAATTTTCAACCGCTTGCGCAGGCATTTGCTTTACGTACCGCTTGTCTTATTGGCGGCGCTCCTATGGATTTTCAGGTGCAGTCCTTACGGAAGAACCCCTCGATCGTTGTTGCGACACCCGGAAGGCTTATTGATCATATGACGCAGTGGAATATCGTTTTGGACGAAGTTATTATGTTGGTCCTTGATGAGGCAGATCGCATGCTTGACATGGGATTTGCCCCTCAAATAGAAAAGATCCTGCGGTTTGTGCCGAAGAACAGGCAGACAATGCTTTTTTCTGCTACCATTCCCAAAGAGATCATGGAGATGGCGCGTCGGCATATGAAGCTCCCTGTTTCGGCGGAGATCGCTCCTTCGGGGACGACTGCCGAACACGTTACCCAGGAATTGTTTATCGTAAAAAAAGAGGCAAAATTACGGCTCTTAGGAAAATTGCTTGCGCAATACCATGGGAGCGTTATTTTGTTCTCACGCACCAAACATAACGCGAAAAAGATCGCGCGTTCTGTCCGTGAAATGCGCTATAGCGCCGCCGAGATCCATTCGAATCGTTCTCTGAACCAGCGTCGTGATGCCCTTGAAGGTTTTAAATCAGGTAAATACAAGGTATTGGTTGCAACTGACATCGCAGCCAGAGGTATTGATGTCAGGGGTATTGAAGTTGTCATTAACTTTGACCTTCCCGATGACGCGCAGAATTATGTGCACCGGATAGGCCGTACCGGCAGGGCAGGACATAAGGGGCATGCAATTTCGTTTGCGACACCTGATCAAAGCCGTGATGTGCGCGATATCGAGAAGATCATTCGAGCTACGTTACCGATCTCCCGTCATCCGGAGATCCCGCAGGAAAAATTTGAACAGACAAGTTCTCCGCAGGGCAATAAACAGCAGAAGTCGCACCACCATAACCAGAGGCAGCGCAGGTTTCATAAGAGATAGCGCGATAGAGAATTGGCGTATCGTATGGTGTCTCTGTTGAAGGGATATACGCAGTCAGAAATTCCTACCAAATAACGGGTTTCTTGATATAATGGGTGCAATGTTATTATAACCTTTCTATGAAGAGAGTGACAATGACTTTGCGACTGATGTGGTATGCGCTCAGACCCCGCCATTGGATCAAGAACGTTTTTATTTTTGCTCCCCTTTTATTCGGCCAAAAACTCTTTGTGTATCCCGAAAACGCTCAAGCGCTTATCGGGTTTGTTTTATTCTGTTGTATGGCAAGCGCCGTATATGTGATCAACGATATCGTTGATATCAAAAAAGACAGGGCGCATGCTTTAAAACGCCTGCGGCCGATCGCGGCTGGCAAGATATCCGTTCTCCAGGCCTGGTCACTAGCGCTGGTTCTATTGTTCGTTTCTCTCTCCGGCGCGATCGCGCTGAATGGGTTATTTGCGTGGGTCCTTGTATTGTATTGTGTACTAAACCTCATCTATTCCCGCTATTTAAAGAATATCGTTATTATCGATGTTTTCTGCCTCGCCGCTTTTTTCTTGCTGCGCATTGTCGCAGGAACGGTCATTGTTAATGTTAAATTCTCTCACTGGATGATTTTTGCCCTTATGCTCTTGGCGATGTATTTAGGGTTTTATAAGCGCCGGCAGGACATCCGGTTTTTTAAGAAGAGTTACCGGGAAAGCAATGCTTCGATTATCAAGTACAACGTGTATTTTATCGACCAAATGTGCGCGACGCTCAGCGCTTCTATCCCGATTATTTACATGTTGTATACGGTTGATAAGAGGACGGTTGATGAGTTCCATACCACGAATTTGATCTATACGATCCCGTTTGTGTATTACGGTATCTTTCGATATCAATATTTGGTCCATAGCAGAAGGCAAGGGGATGATCCGACCGCGGTCATGTTTAAAGACCCGATGATGGTCTGTAACGTGATGCTTTGGATATTCTCCTGCATTGTTATTATTTATTTCATGTAAAGAAAGAGGGAAATATGCGCGTTGCTTTAACAGGGGTCCCCGGATGGCTGGGGAATCGGTTTCTTGAGGTTTTAACGAATGGTTTCGACGGTAACGGCGCGTCTCTTGATGCGGATATCCGTTGTATTACGCTGCCGAACATAGACGTATCGGCGCTACGAGGTAACCTCGGGAAGAAGACCGTTGAATTCGTTCCCGGTGATATTACGCAGGAAAGGACGCTTGAGCACGCTTTTGACGGCGTTGATCTGGTTTTTCATATCGCAGGCATTATTCATCCGCAGAAGATCAGTGAACTATACGATATCAATGACCGCGGGACAGCCAATGTTTTGAAGGCAAGCCTTGCTGCGGGGGTAAAAAAAGTGGTTTATGTCAGCAGCAATTCGGTTGCGGGAACCAATCTTCAAAGAGACGTGCTTTTGAAAGAGGAGGATGCTCCCCGTCCGTATTTGAATTACGGTTTGAGCAAGTTGCGTGCCGAGAATACGGTTAAAGAGTATCAGGCTTCCGGTAAAATGCAAACGGTTATTGTGCGGCC
>CAZJJL010000074.1:0-7057 GCA_964546325.1 uncultured Planctomycetales bacterium
AGCAGGATAGCGATACCCCGCGTCAGTTCCCCGCGAAATAAACGGGGATATGCTTATCAACGGATAACCGGTTGACCATCCCCCTGACCTGTCGAGAACTCTCTGCGGTAAGCTCAAGCCAAGATCCATGTGATTCACCGAGGACACGGCCGTCGTGGGCGATACAGAACCGGCACAAGGTTGAGTAACCGGAAAAAGCCGCGTAAATAACGATATCTTTTGACGCTGAGACCAGGACCTGGACCAATTCCATATTCTTGAAACTAAGTTCATTAACCATAGCATACCTCCCTTGTTAAGGAATATTGTCAATTTCATGGTTATGATCGAAACAGGCGTCACCATAAAAGCAAACGCTTTCGCGCCGGACGTAAATAAAACATCGCGGACACCCGATAAAGACGAACCCTGCCCGCGCACAACAGCTCCCAACGCTCCTGCAATCGTATTACGCCATTGCGCATCTGCAATAATGCCTTGTTCATTATTATTAAGGTAAGCGATATGAGATAGTACAAGATTGTTTCTTCTGAGAAATTCAAGCGTATATCCGCAAGCGGATGTCTCTGAAGCGGCTGGGTTGGCCAAATGGAATAATTCATGGCCTTCAAAAATGACGCGAAGCTGCGCCGGAGGGCCGCGCAGGGTGTTCGGGTTGACTAATAAAACTCCGTTCGGCGCAACTGCCGCCGGTGAAGTTAACAAGCCGCTCACAACAATCTCCAGATCATCAAACGCGCGGCCGGTAACGTTTTTATAATTATCGACTCCGCCAAAAGCAGCGGCGATAACAGCCCTCTCCGAGGATGTTGCATCCCTCGGAGCTTCGTTCGTAGCAAAGATGAAGGCCGGGTATGGCTGCAATCTCTGCGCCGCGCCTAAACGCACCAGATAAAAATCCTGCATTTCAGGAGAAAGCACGTGTTCGATAATATCCCGGATAGGAAGCGCCCCTCGCAGCGCGATGCGCATAAGAGAAATATACCGCTGCAGATGGTTAACATACAGATCAACCAAGAACAGGTCGTCTCCGACAATCTCGCGTATACGCGCTTCCGCGGCGATCACGTCTTCGATCTCCGTATAGGATAGTGCCTGTATAAGAGCAGCTTCAGCCTTAAGACGCGGCAACCATTGGCGAACATTATCCGACAAAGGAGTGTTTTGCAGCAATGCAATGTATCCGTCAAGCCGGCCGTCTTCAATTAACTCGCGGATCAAAGCATCCGCTCTCTCAGAGGCCGCTTCCTGATCCATTAAAAGCGTCTCTTCAGATGCGCCGGCATCCCGCAGCGAAGAAATCCTTGTCTGCAACAGGTTGACAATCTCTTGCATTACGAAAGTCCGCCCTGATTATTTCGCGTATTTCAAAATAACCTGCTGTATCTCGTGGCTTAAATGCACACTATTGAGTTTGGCGGCAACAGCTCCGAAGAAATACGCCGCGCGCAGCGGCCCCATATATTCAACGATCGCGGAACAAACCACATCCGCGCCATCGGGAACCCTGACAATATACTGCTTCATCAATTCATTCACTAACGCAATTGCCGGCAAACGGCGAACCTCGCCCAGATCAACAATAACCGCGTCCGTATGCGCGATCGTACCGTCTGCCTTCTTCTCCCTGCGGAACATGATATTACGGGCATTGAGATCAACCGGCACGATCAGCTTATGCAAAGATTCTTCGGCAGATACAGCCTTGATCCGGGAATGCGCCAACTCCCCTGCCGCAAGCTTTTGGCAGAACATATCCCCTAAACGCAGGACAGAAATTACAAGCCTGCGTAAATGTTCCGCCGTGAACATTCCGTCATTCAACATAGCGCGGACTTCATCGCCTTCGATCCACTCCTCTAACGTAAAGTCCAACTCGATATATAACTCCCCTTCGAGATCAGCGGGATCATCGGAGATCTTCCCGGAATCCGATTCATAAAGCCTGAATTCTCCTCCAAAACGGGGTGTCACCCCGGAATCGCTTGCCGCCCGGCCATTCAGCGTTTCAGCGCTTGCAAAACGTTTTCCGCTTACCGGCTCCTTAAACGCAATAAATAACCCGAAGACCTGCGCGTGGTTCCTTTCCAGATCCATTAAAACAACCTTATGCACATGCTTATTCCCTCCGCTGCATTCATACGTAACTAAAACATCCGTAACATCGGATAATTGAAGCGCATCATCGGACGGCCTTCCTCCCTGCAAACGACCCATCGCTTCGGCAAGAGCTTCCTGCTCATGCATGAATAAATAGCGTAAAGACCTTCCGGCGCGGACAACATAGGTCTCCCGGCGCGTCTCAACAAGATCATCTTCTTCCATACGAACCGTATAATGGAATTTAATGCGCCTATCATCGATAATAACGATTTCTTCCCGGCACGCCGCGGAAGTATTGCGCGACCATGGGTTCTTAGGATTACGGTTCAGGCGCTGTTCAAGCTCAAGATTCCGACGATGCTTATTCCCCGCTAACGCGCCGGCTTCGTGAATGACCACGCAAAGGAACGATTCTGACCGATCTTTTAATAGAGGATTAAGGATTATGCAGCCGGGAATGGAGGTGCCAAGAAGTATTGTATGGGTAAGGTATTTGAATTCATTGAAAAATTCCGGAGGCCCGCGGATGATGATCACATCTTCCAACACTTCAAGGACATTTTGGAAGTGCTCATCATCAAGCATGCCCACCGCATCCCGAAGCGGCGCAACGTCAACATGAGCGCATGATTTGATAGCATTGCGATATTTAACCAACAGACTCGATAATGCCTGTTGTTCAACCGGTGACAAAGGTTTTCCGTCTTGCGTACGGGCAGGATCAGGTCCGGCCTCATCGTCATTTTCAGGTCCCTGCTTCCTTACCAGCAGCTTTTTTATTGCTCCGAAGCCCCACACTATGATAGCGCACAACAATACAAAGGCGTATCTGCCGGCGCTGCGCCGCGCGTCCTCTACTTTTGCGGTTTCCTGTTCTATCTCGATAAGAAGACCCCTTAATTTTTCATTCGCCTCGTTTATCTCGTTCTCCCCGTCAAGGCCTCTTTCGGTAATACAAACCTCCGTGCGTAACCCTTCCTCTTCCAATTCTTCGACAAGTTCCGTATGGTGGCCGGATCCAAAAAGCACCAAAGCATCCGCGTCAGGATCAGCTTTGAGCTGTGCCGCGATATTACGCGCGATATCTTCTTCCCTATCAGCAGAGGTTATTCGTTGGTCAAGATCGAATTCTTCCAAAGACTGCCGGTCCATGCCCCGTTCTTCACGTTTTGCCTTCATATCGATATATGCCAATAAATCGCGGAATGTTTGCAGAGAGGCGCGTTCCCAACGCAGCGAAACCGGATATCCATCACGAGCCTTCCCAATAATATATTCCAATCGCCGCGACCCGAAATCTTCCGGTGCCTGAGAAGGAGCTAAAACCTTTGGTTTATCGCCGTCGCGGATCTCATCAACCTTTTCGCTTAAGAAATCAGACGAGCCATAATACCGCGGCACCACAAGGTTATATAAATATTTTAAATACGCCTCATCTTGTAACGCGTGCCGAACCACCGGTAACGATAAATTACTTATAGCCGCTTCTTGTGCGATCTGCTCAAGGTCCTTTGGCATGGCTTCCTCAAGATAAATATATAAAAGCCGGTCTTCACGCTCCGCGCGCGCAGTTGCCTTATCAAGCCAAGGCCTTACTTCTTCAAAGTCAGCAACGCTCTGATGAGAACCAAAAACAGCGTATACCCGTTGTCCGGCTGACTGCGCGTACAACGGCAAGCTCAACACAACCAACAAAAGTGCCGCCACGATACTTAAAAGTACCGGTTTAAAACCGCGTCCCCAATGAGTGCGGCGATCGGAAATACCATCGCGCAAACATGCTTTATCCGCCCCCGTATCGCAACATCCCGGGAAGACTAGAGCAAAATAAACATCCCGCGCATACACGCCTATTGTATCGACCCGGCGAATAAAAGTCTGCCAAACTTTCCCGGCCGCAAACATCGTCAGCAAAAACAATGCGCAATAAATAAGGGAATGGGTGATATTCCCGCGCGCCCACGACACAACACAATTTCCCCACGTAGCAATACCCAAAATGAGCGCTCCTGCCATAAAGACTACCTCACCCAGATCAGTTCCCAGCAAAAATCCGCGACGCGCTTTCTCAAAAGCTCTCTTCAAAGCAACTTCTTCGGGAGCAATGCCGAATTTCGCTGTCTTCACAGATTGCACGCTCAACTTGACCCATTTCACCTGCTTAACTGCTACCTGTGAAAAGATACTATTAATATAATGCGGCAGGCCGCTTAAAGCCCCTGCCTCATGGACGAGCGTCGCGATGGTCATGTGAGGCGCTAGCAGTTCAGGCACGGGAGTACGTTCCTGCCCTGAGCTGCGTATCCAGCGATACGCGCAAACACCCCACTTCTCGAGGATCTCGTCAATTTCCCGCGGCGCGTATACAAACGTCTGCTGCTCAAAAGCCTGTTCAAGGATATTCTCAAGAGCATGCAATTCCAGCACTCTGCATACATCTTGGGCGCAATCCACAAAAGATTCCTCAACAGGCTTATACGAAGGCATACGCCCTTCCAACTCCATAGCAAACAATGCCCTGATGATCTCAAGTTCGGCTGTTGCCGAAAGCGGCGAGCCGTCTACGGTAGAAGCATGGTCATCACAAGAAAGATCCCCCCCTCTATATAACTTAGCTGCAGAAATATTCGTCAACACAGCAGCCCGTAACGGCGCGATATACGGATCGGGCGTAAACTCAACAGGGCTATCCGCGATCGTAACCACTTTAGGAGCAACATGTTTTTCTGCCAAAAGCGCTATAAAATCCGTAACATAGGCGTTTAACTGTTCAGTAACATCTTCGATATTGTACTGCACCGGAGTAACATCTCCAAAAGGAGCAATGGCCGCAAGAGGATTCCCACAAACACCAAAATCGCTCCAAAGTGCAAAATAGTCTAAATCAATATCAAGTAAGACGTCTCTTTTCTCGTCAACAAAATCAGGCAATTCAGCTGCCCGAACGCGGCGAATAACAATGTTCTTTTTACCGCTTAGCGTAATCACCGGTTTGATTTCTTCCGCTCGCCTTACACAGGAAAAATCGGAAGAGACAATCCAAACTTCATCAAAAAGCCCGTATATCACTGCGGGGACAATAAACGTATCAATATCATATTTAACCGCTCTTGCCTCCTCAATGGTCTTAGGTTGGCCATAAAGATTTGTCGGCATGTTCAAATCATCATGAGAGTCAACATGAATAAGAACAGCGCCGGAATGAATCAGTCCACTCAAACGCGCCTTTTCCCACGCATTATACGCGTAGTTATGATGGCTCATAGTCTCAACAAGCACTCCGCGGTTGCTTAATTCAAGCATAGCCAGCCAATCAGCATGAGCGAAGATACCTACGTCGTTGCTCCTTAAAAATGAGCTGTGCGCAGCCAGGAGGTTATTTCTACAAAGATATTCTACGGTATAGGTAAGAGCTTCCGATTCCGCAGCAATAGGATTCGCTAAATGGAATAATTCGTGGCCTTCGAAAATTACGCGAAGCTGCGCCGGCGGGCCGCGCAGCGTATTCGGATTAACCAACAATATGCCGTTTGGCGCGACAGCAGCAGGAGAAGACAACCTACCACTGATAACGATTGTCAGAGTATCAAATTCACGACCGGTTACTGCCTTAAAGGTATCGGTTCCGCCAAACGCAGTTGCTATCGCCGCGCGCTCAGCAGACGTTGCATTACGATTTTCATCGTTTGTGGTCGGAATAGAGGCAGGATACGGATTATCCTTCTCTTCACAGATCCCTGATTGCGCAAGCATTCGCATACCCCAAGCCTTAATTGACGGCCAACCGCTTTTAAGCCCTTCTTTGCCACAATAGTACAACAAAGCGGCATCTGATTGCGCCATTTCTTCTAATGCACACGCTGCTTGCTCTGCGCACGCAATATAGAAATCGAAATGATCTGAACCGCCGCCTTCATCGTAGCTTAACATCGGCGCTATTTCTGCTATTGCCTCCTGATAATTGCGCCACTCAATATCATTCTGCACCCTCGCATCCCTTAAAACCCATGCTCCCCGATCCACCAAAACTATTTCTTCAATAATTGCCAATGCCTCATTCGCAAGAACAGGTTGATTATCATGCAGCGAATAGTAAAATGCCGGGCCCCCTCCATAGTACGTAATGCCATCATAATCACTCGAAGTCCCGGGATTAAGACCATATCCCGACTTAAGTTGTTTCCTAACACGTATTCCATAAAAAGGCCTTCTGTATATAAATTCAACGGGTGCCGAGTTGAGAAATAAATGAATGGTGGTTAAAAGATTCTCTTCAACATCTGCTTCAGAGATATCCTTTCCTAAAGCTGCCTCTCCTATCATCCTGCGAGATTCGGAAACGATTCTATTAAATTCAGCTCTCCTAGCATTTGCTATGACTTCTAACGCGGTTCTATCGCCTGCTTTTGCTTTCTTAATTATTTTTGATTGATAATACCGGTAGAAACTAAAAGCCGATAGGATCCCTGATCCATTATTATCGTGTCCCGAAGGAAAGCCCATAAGTACCTCCGCATCAGTACTTACTATTTCCGGAATATCTTGAACTTCGGGTAAATTTCGTGTTGCCTCTACAACGAAGAATACCAAGTCAAGCCCCGGGACCTCGGAGACATTTTTAACGCTAAAACGGGCAATCCTTCCTTCTCCTATAGAATTATCTAAGATTATAGTATCTCCGCCTTCATAGAGCCTACGCGCAATAACATTACCTTCAATATCATACGCTGTCACTTCAGCCCTGATATGGGAATGATCGATCCATCCCCCTGCCTGTCTTCGTCTAATCTCAGCGGCATGCTCAGCCGCAACTTCAGGGTGATCCTTATGACAAATCGCTTCATGTTCAGTATCTGCATCGTCGAAATCAAGGAACCACTTACTTCTCAGTTCTTCTGATAATTGTCTTGGATACGGCAGAATATGGATAATCTGCGAATGCTGATCGGGATAT
>CAZJJL010000074.1:7075-7365 GCA_964546325.1 uncultured Planctomycetales bacterium
GGGGCAAAATCAAATATTTCAAGACCTCGCGGTGTTTCAGCGCCTTGATCTACCACCACAATATGATTATTTACTTCAAGCGGAGAATACATAAACGGAACGACCTTACCGGATTCGTCGAATACAAAAACCATGTCGCCGCTTGGCTCCTCGACTAAAAGGCGACTGTTATAAATACCATAGCCACGTACGTAAACTTGCACGCCGCGCGCAGGAGAATAGCAGTGATCTCCCGCTGCCACATTCAAACGAGGCTCCCTTTGACCAGCGGCGGAAATATCCGAAACATC
>CAZJJL010000075.1:0-7364 GCA_964546325.1 uncultured Planctomycetales bacterium
ATATCGGCCTCCTCGTGTCGGTTTGCCGGAATGGGATGGAAAACGGCATGCGCGTTTAGGGTCCTTGCGGCTTTCTCGTGACAGGCGTATCTATGATGAGCATATCGACCGGATCCGTCGGCATATCAAGGCCGGAGATGTCTACCAGATTACCTATTGCCTGAAGTTACTTTTTGATTTTTACGGGAGCGCGTATGGATTGTACCGACGTCTCTTAAAGGCCCAGCCCGTGCCGTATCCGGCATATATTGAGACGGATTCGTTTACCGTACTTTCGTTATCACCCGAACTATTTTTGCATTCTCAGGGAGAGAGGATTATTTCCAAGCCGATGAAAGGCACTTGGCCGCGCGGCAGAGGTTTTTTTTCTGATGCTTTGGAGCGCATGCGATTCCGCTGCGATGCGAAAAACCGCGCTGAAAATGTGATGATCGCCGATCTCTTGCGGAATGATTTGGGGCGTATCGGAGCGCGGGTGCGCGCTCCGCGGCTTTTTGAAGTCGCTTCCTACAGCACTCTTTTTCAAATGACCTCAACGGTGCGTGCAACGTTGCCTCACGATTATTCCTTGTATCGCTTATTTCAGTCGCTATTCCCTTCGGGGTCGGTAACGGGAGCGCCGAAGATCCGGGCGATGGAGATCATCCGCGATCTTGAAAAAGAGGATAGGAGGATTTATACCGGCGCGATCGGGTATATTACCCCGGATAGAAAAGTATTTTTTAATATACCTATACGCACGCTACTTCTTCGCGAAGGCAAAGGCGAAATGGGGATTGGCGGTGGGATTGTTTGGGATTCTACCGCTGAAGGGGAATGGAATGAAGGGCTCCTGAAGGCGCGTTTTGTAACGGACTTGTTCGGCAGTTCGTAGCCGGTCGCTCGTCGGACACGGGCATAGCAGCGGCGATATCCTATCTATGGTTCATGCGGATGCCCGCGGTGAACTAAACTATTGCGTGAATCTGCCGCGCAGGTTACAATCATAGTAAGATTTCTATGGGGGGACAATGGTCGAAGCGTTATTGGTCGGGATATTCATATGCGGGTATGCCGCGGTTGCTTTTGAGCATCGTATCGGTATTAATAAAACCGCAACGGTTTTAATAATGGCGGTTGTCTCCTGGATGATCGTGGCGGGGCAACATGTTTATAACGGAGATTTTTCCCATATTGTATCCGCTTTTAACGGACATCTTCAGGAAATTGCACAGATCATAATATTCCTTTTAGGGGCTATGACGATTGTCGCCGCTATCGAAGCGCATCATGGTTTTAAGGTCGTGGTTGACTGTATCCGCACGCACAATAAGCGGCTTCTTTTATGGATCGTTTCGTTCATCACGTTTTTTCTTTCCTCTGTCCTGGATAATCTGACGACCGCAATCGTTATGGTTACGCTTTTGCCGCGTTTGTTGGAACATCGGCAGGAGCGTTTGATCTTTGCCAGTATGATCGTTGTTGCGGCGAATGCCGGCGGGGCCTGGTCTCCGATAGGGGATGTAACCACAACGATGCTTTGGATCGGAGAGCGAATAACGACCGTTCAGGTGATAAAGCTTCTTTTTATCCCGTCGATTATTTCGCTTTTGGTGCCGCTCATATATTTTAGTTTTTCTTTAGACCGTCAGCCTGCCGCAACGCAACTGAGGCATGCCCCTCTTGCGCATGGAGGGAAACGGATATTTTTTCTTGGGGTGAGCGCTCTTATCGCTGTTCCGGTGATCCGCGCGTGTACACATCTTCCGCCGTTTGTCGGTATTCTTTTAGGAGTGGGGGTCTTATGCGTTGTTGATGTCATGCATCCTTCGGAAGAAGAGCTGCGTATGCCGCATATTATGTCTAAAATAGACCTGCCGAGCATCCTGTTTTTTCTCGGTCTTCTTTTGACCATTGCGGCGCTGGAAGTCTCCGGTATTTTGCATTATTGCGCGCTCGCCCTTGATAAGACGATCGGTAATACCGATATTATCGGGATGCTTTTGGGCCTGGTGTCCGCGATCATCGATAACGTTCCGTTGACAGCCGCGGCAATGGGGATGTATAGCGTGCATGCATTTCCGGTTAATGCAAAACTCTGGGAGTTGCTGGCGTTTGGCGTCGGCACCGGAGGGAGTATTCTTATTATCGGTTCTGCGGCAGGTGTTGTGGTCATGGGAATAGAAAAGATTACGTTTACCTGGTATATTCGAAAGATCAGCGGCCCTGTTTTGATCGGTTATTTCGCGGGAGCTGTTTCTTTTTTGGTTTTATATGGGATTATGGGAGGATAGCAGGTGATATCCATAGAGCATTTATTACTGGTAGGTGCGTTATTATTGTTCATAAGCGTCCTTGCCAGCAAGGCCTCGGACCGCTTTGGCGTGCCGGCTCTTTTGCTTTTTTTGGTTATCGGCATGCTTGCAGGATCTGAAGGGATCGGAAGAATTTATTTTGATGATCCGTGGTTTGCGAAATCGCTGGGGGTCCTGGCACTTATTTTCATTCTGTATTCGGGAGGACTGGGAACATCGTGGAAAGATATCAGGCATATCGTTGCTCCCGGCATCGCGCTGTCAACCATAGGTGTTTTGTTCACCGCCGCTCTGGTAGGATGGTTTGCCGTATATACGCTCAAATTTTCTCCGCTTGAAGGCGCCTTGTTGGGAGCTATCGTTTCATCGACAGACGCAGCGGCAATTTTTAGCGTGCTACGGTCAAAACATGTCAGCCTTCGCGGGAAGCTGCGGCCTCTTCTGGAGCTTGAGTCCGGTAGCAACGACCCCATGGCCGTTTTTCTTACCCTCGGGCTTATTCGGGTCTTGGGCAATAAAACACTTTCCATTTCCCATCTGATCCCGGTATTTGTTCTGGAATTTGCTGTCGGCCTTGTCATGGGATATATCGGCGGTAAAGTTATTGTAGCGGTTACGAATCGCATTAAACTCGCCTATGAGGGGTTGTATCCGGCGCTCATGATCTCCATGGTGCTTTTAGTGTATTCACTGACCGTTCTTTTTAAAGGCAACGGTTTCTTAAGCGTATACATCGCCAGCGTTATCATCGGTAACTCAAATTTCATTCATAAGAAGACTCTTATGAAGTTCCATGAAGGACTTGCCTGGTTGATGCAGATAGCGATGTTCTTAGTTCTCGGGCTTTTAGTTTTTCCTTCGAGGATCGTTCCGGTTATCGGCAGCGGTCTTTTGATCGCGATCTTTTTAATGCTTATTGCCCGCCCGGCAGGAGTATTTTTCTGCTTGGCGTTGAGCAAACTTAGTGTCCGCGAAAAAACAATGGTTTCGTGGGTTGGTTTGCGCGGGGCAGTCCCGATTATTCTTGCGACCTTTCCTCTTTTAGCGGGGACCCCCAAGGCAGATCTTATTTTTAATATCGTCTTTTTTATTGTCCTTACCTCGGTACTTTTTCAAGGGACAACCGTTCCGTTTGTTTCGCGTCTTTTAAAAGTCGATGCTCCGGCAAAAGATAAACCGCTGTATCCCCTCGAATTTGAATATACCGGTAAGATCAACGCAACGCTTGAAGATATTATTGTGCCGTTTAACTCGGAGGCGGTGGGAAAGGCTATTATTAAATTAGGGGTCCCTACGGGAGCGTTGATCGTTTTGATCTCTCGTGACGACCAATTTTTCATACCCAACGGAGCTACGATCATTAAAGAAGGGGACGTTCTTTTGGTTTTGGCTAATAAACAGGATTTACAACGCTTATTTACGGTAGTTAACAAATTGAAGAGCGAAGGATAGGGCAGACTGATGGAAGCTTTAAGCGCGTTATGGACATTTCCGGCAATAGTTTTAGCGGCGATGCTTATTGCCTGGGCTGCGGAGTGCGGGCAATTTTTTATATCGCAGGGGTTAGCCTTGGCGGTACTTGCATGGATCCAGACGCTTCCTGAATTTGCCGTGGAAGCGGTGATCGCTTTGGAGGCGGCTAAAGATCCCGCTAAAGTGCATCTGATAACCGCTAACTACACCGGCTCTTTGCGTCTTTTTGTCGGTTTAGGCTGGCCTATGGTTTATTTTGTTTCCATGTTCTTTGGCAGGAAAAAAGGCGCGCAGAGATTATCCTGGAAAATACTTTTTGACGATGAACATGCGATTGCGATCATTTCGCTTTTACCGGCGTTATTCTATTTTGTATATATTTATGTCAAAGGTACGCTGGATATTTTCGATGGAGTTGTTTTGGGCGCGATTTACGTTATATATTTATTCCTTTTGTCTAAAATGCCGCCGCAGGAAGAAGAGGCGGTAGAGGATTTGGGCCGGATCCCCAAGTATGTTATGAAACAAAAGAAATCCGTGACCATTTCCTGGGTTATCGGATTTTTCATTGCCGGCGGGTTGATCTTGTATTATGCCGCGCATCCCTTTTTAAATTCCATGCTTGCTCTTGCCGCGGCAGTCGGGATCTCACAGTTCGTTTTTGTGCAGTGGGTGGCGCCGTTTTTAAGCGAATTCCCCGAAAAACTTTCGGCGTTCCATTGGGCGCGTAAAGTGACTAAGGCTCCGATGGCCTTGGCGAATTTTGTTTCTTCCTCGATCAATCAGTGGACGATATTGGTGGCGATCGTGCCGTTTATCTATGCGTTTGGCTTAGGCAGGATCGCCCCGGTTGTTTTTGACGACCATCAAAAACTCGAGATCCTTTTAACCATGGTGCAGTCATATCTGGGCTTCCTTTTCTTGGCGAGCATGGACTTTGGGTTTTTTGAGGCGATCGCCCTTTTTGTTCTCTGGCTCATACAATTCCTTATCCCCGATACCCGTCAGTGGATCCTTTGGGTTTATGCGGCTTGGGCTCTTATAGAAACGGTCAGGCTGGGGAGGAATTTTTCCCAACGCAATGCTTTTACGGTTTTTGCCGCGCTCTGTAAGAAATGCCTCTTTAAAAAGTGCCGATAGATCCTTGAGCTTCGGTGTGACATTGCACTTGCAAATTTTGCCGCGCGTGGTATAATTCTTTTCCAAAATGTATGACGGCGCGCGTATCGCTGTATGTAGGCGAACCCACACGCTACTCAATGGAATGAGCAGGCCCACCCAGAGGACCCGTCAAAAGATAACCAGCACATAATTGTATGCGTAACTGAGGATCTTCAACGATCCGGCGGAGGGATTTTTTTTGCCCTTTGGGAGCGGCTTGTTCCTCGATGGTAGGTGTGTATGTTGATGATGTGGCTTTTGGAAAATATCAGTTTTTATGTCGATTCTCTGTCGGTATTCTTTCTTGTCATTATAGCCGCCGTTTCTATTCCCTCGCTTATTTATTCATATGGATATTTAAAAGGGGGGTATTCTCCTTTACGCCTTTTTTCTATCCATGCCGGCACGATCCTTTTTATTTTGACGATGGTCGGCGTTGTGTGTTCCTCGAATCTCTTTCTTTTTCTTTTTGCCTGGGAATGCATGTCGCTTATTTCTTATTTCTTGGTGGTTTTTGACCATGAAAAATCGTCGTCAGTGAATGCCGGCCTTATTTATTTAATTGCAACGCATGTAGGGACCGCGTTTATTCTTGCCGCTTTTCTTATTATGTATCATTATGCCGGTTCATTTGATTTTATGGCAGTACGCGGTGTTATGGGAACCATCCCTCTTGCGACAAAAAAATTATTATTTTTGTTCTTAATGATTGGGTTCGGGACCAAGGCCGGCGTTGTGCCTTTGCATGTTTGGTTGCCGTACGCGCATCCTCAGGCTCCTTCGCACATATCGAGCATTATGTCCGGCGTGATGATTAAGGTGGCGCTTTATGGTTTTCTAAGAATTGCGCTGGGAATAATCGGCCTTACTTCCGTTTGGTGGGGGATCGGTATTCTCTTAATGGCGGTAGGGACGTGTTTTGTGGGTATCATGTATGCGTTGTTGGAGCGCGATATCAAACGGTTATTAGCCTACTCGAGTGTTGAAAATATGGGTGTTATTCTGTTAGGCATTGGTGCGGGGATGGTGCTTTTGAGCAAGCAGCAGTATGTTCTTGCAGGGGTTGCTTTTGCTGCGGGATTATTCCATCTTTTGAATCATGCGATTTTTAAAGGGCTGCTTTTTTTGAGCGCAGGTAGCGTGTATAAAGCAACGGGAACGAGAGATCTAGAGAAAATGGGTGGTTTGATAAAGCGCATGCCTTGGACGGCCGCGTTTTTTCTTGTAGGGGCTTTGGCGATAGCGGGGTTGCCTCCTTTGAATGGTTTTGTGAGCGAATGGCTTATTTTTCAGAGTCTTTTTGGTGCCGCAGGAGCTTTGAGCGGTTCTTTTAAGGTATTCTTTATTTTTATGATGGTTTGTCTTGCGATTACCTGTGGCCTTGCCGCTGCTTGTTTTGTTAGAGCATTTGGAATTGGCTTTTTGGCAATGCCTCGAAGCCATCATGCTGACCAAGCCATCGAAGGATCATTAAGTATAAAATTAGGAATGGGGATATTGGCTTTTAGTGTGGTTTTCCTTAGTTTTTGCACTACGGGAATTTGGCATGTGTTGCGTTATGTGGCACAGGGGATTACCGGAGGTGAGGCTGTTGTTATGCAAACAGGTCCGGTGCTTTTGGCAGGCACTGTTTTGAATATGCCCCTTCTCGGAGGGGTATTTTTTATTGTGTTGGCGTTAGGGTATATTTTTGTTCGCGTGATAGCGGGTCCCGCAAAAGTAAGGCGTGGTCAGACATGGAGTTGCGGATATTATAGCGTAACTTCTCGTAATGAGTATACCGCGACAGCGTTCTCAAAGCCTTTTCGGATCGCCTTCAGCTTCTTTTTTCTGCCTCAACGGCGCGTGGAGAAATTGCGGGAATCGTACTATCATGTCAGGAGTTTTAAATATGAAGTACGCACGATCCCCGTTTTCAAAAAATATTTTTATGCTCCTATTGTGAAAGGGTTTTTTGCGGTAGCAGGACGTCTGAAATTATTCCAGATGGGGAGCGTACATTGGTATTTGGGATATATCTTGCTTATGTTCATCGGTGTTATAATCTTTGCGCTTGTTCACTAGGATGGAAATATTATTTTTCGTTTTTCAGGTTCTTATTTGTCTTGCGGTTTCGCCTTTGGTAAGCGGCGTTATGCGTAGAATAAAGAATTCGCTGCGTATGCGTCAGGGGGCGCCGATTCTGCAGCCGTATTATAATTTAGGTAAATACTTTGCTAAAGAAGAGGTTGTTTCGGAATATGCGTCATGGATCATGAGATGTGCCCCGTATGTTGTTTTCGCTTCTACCGTAACAGCGTTTATGTTTGTGCCGGTATTTCATTTTGCGTGTTCCCTTTCGCAAACGGGAGGTATTTTAGCGCTCTTTTTTTTCTTGGCACTCGGAAGATTCTTTCTCGTTTTGGCAGGTCTTGATACGGGGAGCGCTTTTGGGGG
>CAZJJL010000076.1:0-7333 GCA_964546325.1 uncultured Planctomycetales bacterium
CCCAGCCATGACGGTGCGCTTATCGTGGATGGCATGCGGCTGACGATGTTCGGCTGTCATTTGCCGCTTTCAACGAACATCGAGAAGATCGGACGGTTAGGTACTCGCCATGCCGCAGCGCTTGGCATCACGGAGCGTACCGACGCGCTGTGTATCGTTGTTTCGGAAGAGCGCGGCACGATATCGGTGGCGGTTGATGCGGGGATCATGCAGTTGCATGATATCGGAGAGCTCCGGTTGATCCTGGAGAAATTTTATAGAGAGAAATTCCCCGCAAAACAGAGAGCGCTTTCCTCTGAATTTTTGCGGGGCCATTTTCTTGAAAAGATCATTGCCATTCTTTTGGCGTGTGGTTTATGGCTTGCGTTCGGGCATCGCACGGAAACGATCCGCCGCGATTTTGTCGTTCCTATCGAGTATCGCAGTTTGGCGCAAGACCGGATCATCAGCGAGACAAAACCCCGGGAAGTAACTATTACGTTGAGCGGTTCCGAACGCGCGTTTAACCTGTTGGATCCCAAAGAGCTTAAGTTATCCATGGATATGTCCCAGATCAAAGAAGGGGAAGATAAATATTATTTGAACAAAGATATGGTGCGTAAACCTGCGGGGCTCTTTTTGGTCAATATCGAGCCGAAAGAGATCCCTCTTAAGGTGTATAAGATGATATCCACCAATATTCCGATTCAGATAAAGACGGTCGGAAGGTCCCCTTCGGGAATTTCTCTTAAGGAAATGAGCATTGAGCCCCAAAGCGTATCGGTTATGGTGCCCGATATCATGGGAAAAGAAAAGGCATCTATAGCAACCGAACCGATCGATTTAAAAACGATCACAGAGACGACAACATTCACCCCTAAATTGATCATTCCTTCCGAGGTCCGTTTTTCCGGAGATAAACCTCCGGACGTCAAGATTCATGTCGAGGTTGAAAAGCCGTAGGTAAAGGGTGTGGCCGTATGAAAGATATTGAGAAGATAAAAGAACAGATACGAAAAGCAAAGACTGTTGCCGTGTCAGGGCATATCAATCCCGACGGAGATTCTCTCGGCTCCCTTTTGGCTTTAGGGTTGGCTTTGGAGAGTCTGGGTAAACGGGTGTATATGTTGTGCCAAAGCGAAATACCGGGGAATTACCGTTTGTTGCCCGGCGCTAGTCGCATCATCAGAACAACAAACAAAAAAGTTGACCTTGCGATCGCCGTTGATTGCGCTATTATCGACCTTTTGGATAAGAACGTTTCTGTGTTCAAGAATGCGCGGTCGGTGCTTGAGATCGATCATCATGAGTTCAGGCGTTCGTTCGGCCAGATGCAGATCGTCGACCCTCAGGCAGCTTCGGTGGGGGAATTGGTGTATGCGCTTTTAAAAAAGCTTTCGATTCCTCTGACGCGTGATATCGCGGAAAACCTTTTGACGACCATCATCGTGGAAACGAATTTGTTCCGGCTGGCTAGCGTCAGGCCGGGCACGTTTGCGATATGCGCGGCATTGCTCAATAAGGGGCTTGTTTTTTCCGAGGTGGTTGATAAGGTGTATGGTGCGCGGACAAAAGAGAGCATGATGTTATCGGCGCTTTGTTTGCTGCGGGCGAAATTCCTGAAAAAGGGAAGGATCATCTGGTCGGTTGTCAGGCGCAGCGACATTGCTCAAGTCGGAGGTAAAGACTATGATACCGACGCGATCGCAAGCGAAATGAATGCCATGCAAGGCGTTGATATCGCCGTCTTGTTCAAGGAAAAGAGCAAAAAAATATTAAAGGTCAGCCTGCGTTCCAAGGGGGATGTTAATGTCGGAGCCGTCGCGCAAGAGTACCATGGCGGCGGCCATTGTGATATTGCGGGTTGCTACATTAAGAACGATACGAAGTCTATGACGCGGATATTATCATCGCTTGAAATGCTTCTATCGTGATAGGGTACGAGAAAAGGGAGTATGCCATGAAGGTTGTCGCATTTAACGGAAGTGCGCGAAAGGACGGCAATACGGCGATCCTTATAAAACGGGTTTTTGCCGAATTGGAGAAGGAAGGGATACAGACCGAGCTGGTGCAATTGGCAGGGCAAAAGATCTCCGGTTGTATCGCATGTTATCAATGTTTTAGCGCAAAGAACAAACGATGCGCGATCGATGACGATTGCGTGAATGCCTGCATTGCTAAAATGGATGAGGCTGACGCGATCATCCTTGGTTCCCCTACGTATTTTGCCGATTGCACCGCGCAGATAAAGGCGCTTATTGACCGCGCGGGGATGACGTCGAGGGCAAATGGCGATCTTTTAAAACGCAAAATAGGGGCTGCGGTCGTTGCGGTGCGAAGAGCCGGCGCGATCCACGCGTTTGATTCGCTCAACCATTTTTTCACGATCGGCCAAATGATCATCGTGGGATCTTCGTATTGGAACGTCGGTATCGGCCGCGAACCCGGACAGGTCGAGCAGGATGATGAAGGATGTAAGACTATGGCTGTCCTTGGGCAGAACATGGCGTGGCTTTTGAAAAAAATATCAGCGTAGGGTGAAAAAGAATATCCTCGTTTTCTTTCTCGGTTGTTTTCTGGCTTTTATTCTGCTCGAAGTCATTCTGCGCATCTATAATCCGTTCCCTTCCCGCGTTATCGTCAATCGCATCAATCTTCCTATCCATCAAAAATACACGATCATGACGGGAAGACTTGACGGGATCGGGCCTATCGTGGTCCATCGTAAGAATTCCTTGGGGTTCCGGGGCCCGGAAATGCCGGATGATTTTAAAGACCGCCTTTCGATCATCGCCGTAGGGGGAAGTACGACGGAATGTATTCTGTTGTCAGATACCAACGATTGGCCGTCTGTATTGGAGCGGCTCTTAGAGAAGCGTTACCCGCGCGTGTGGGTCAATAATGCCGGGCTTGACGGGCATTCTACCTTCGGGCATCAGATACTTATCGACGATTATATCGCGCGTTTACATCCGCGTGTCGTTCTTTTTCTTGTCGGATGCAATGAAATAGGCAATGACCGGATACGGTATTGGGATACGCTGCAATTAAACAATACATACGCCGGCTTTAAGAATTTCATCGGAAAACATTCGGCGGTTGTCTCGACCGTCGTAACGGTGTTGCGCAAGAGCGGGTTGTGGAATAAAGATTGGAGCCACCGGCGGATCGTATTGCAGGAACAGCGGTATTCGCAGATAAACCATGACGATGCCGTGCGTACGTTGCAGGATCAGAAGCGCTATTGCGATCTGTACGCGCAGCGCCTTGAAGGCCTTATCGATACGTGCCGCAAGGACGGCATAGACCCGGTTTTCATAACGCAGCCTGCTTTGTATGGCGAAGGGATCGACCCCCGGAGCGGCGTTGACCTGGCTCGTATTGCCGCGGGTCCGGGCAATAACGGAGCGTTATCGTGGAAGATCCTTGAGATGTATAACGATGTTACGCGCCGTGTCTGCAGCAGCAAAGGGGTTTATCTGATCGATCTTGCTTTAACGATGATAAAAGACTCCCGGTATTATTATGATTATATGCATTATACGGCCGAAGGGTCGGAGAAAGTAGCGCAGATCGTTGCAAGCGCTTTGGAGCCGTATCTTGACGCGAAATACCCTCAATTCAAGGCGCAATAAATTTCCGCTTAATTGTTTCCCGGAACGGGAAAATCTGTTATAATACAACCATAACCAACATAATCTAACCTTATTTCTCATGTCATATACTGTTTTCGCTTTAAAATGGCGGCCAAATGATTTTGATTCGGTGGTCGGCCAGGATCATATAGTTTCCACGCTTTCCAGCGCGCTTCAAAAGCAGCGCCTTGCCCATGCGTACCTTTTTACCGGCCCGCGCGGAGTAGGAAAGACGTCAACCGCGCGTATTTTGGCGAAAGCCCTGAATTGCAAGGAAGGGCCGACACCCAAGCCGTGCGGTGCGTGCGTTTCCTGCCTTGAAATAACAAAGGGTTCATCCCTGGATGTGATCGAGATCGACGGAGCTTCTAACCGCGGTATCGATGAGATACGCGCGTTGCGCGAAAACGTAAAATTCGCTCCGGTCAGCGGAAAATACAAGATCTATATTATCGATGAAGTCCATCAGATCACGACGGACGGTTTTAACGCGCTCTTAAAAACGCTGGAAGAGCCGCCGGAATTCGTAAAATTCATTTTTGCCACGACCCATCCGCATAAAGTCATCCCGACGATCGCCTCCCGCTGCCAGCGCCTTGATTTCACGCCGATCTCCGCGACAGAGATCGTCGGGCAGCTTGAGCGCATTAGTAAGTCGGAAAAAATAACGGTCGGCCCCGAAGTTCTTTTTGCGATCGCAAAAGCAAGTGAAGGGTCGTTGCGCGATGCCGAATCCATCCTTGATCAGCTTGTTTCGTTTTCGCACGGAGATATCGCGTTGAAGGATGTTATTTCGGTCTTGGGCCTTGTAGAACAGGAAGTTTTGTTCACGTTAGCCGATTGCATGATCGCCAAGAACGCGCCGCAGGCGTTATCTCTTTTTAATACGATCATTGAAGAGGGAAAAGACGTTAGTGTTTTTCTCTCCAATCTTATCGAACATTTCCGCAATCTGATGGTGGCAAAGCTTACCAATGCCGATGAAAAGCTGATTGATCTGCCTCCCGAGATATGCCAGCGTTTGTTAAAACAAGCAGGATCGTTCTCATTGGAGGAGATATTAAGCGCATTTAATATTCTGGTGAACGCGCAGGAGATGTCGAAGAGGCTTGATTCAATGCGTATTCCGCTTGAGATCGCGTTAGTGCGCCTTTCCACTGATAGGACGCAAAGCGCGCCACGTCCGGCAGCGGCGAGTGCTCCTCGTCAACAGCAGCCGGCAGTCCGCTCGGCGGTACCACCTGCGCAGCGTCCGGTTACCGTGACGGAGAAAAAAGCCGTTCAACCTCAGGCCAAGCCATCGACTACGCCGCAAATGTCCGCGGTAAAATTAGAGCCTCAGGCGCGTCAGGCTGTTGTCGATGTTATGCCGATCGAATCGATTAAAGATGCCTGGCCGCGGATCATCGAAGCGATGACCAGGACAAAAGTGTATTTAGCGCATTACCTCGAAGAAGGAGAGCCTCTGAAAGTAACCGGGAATACGGTTACCGTGGCATTCCCTAAGAACTATTCGCTTCATAAAGAGTCGCTTGAGGGGCGCGATAACAGGGAGCTCGTTGAAAAGACCATTGAGGAAGTCCTCGGGGTCATGATGCGCTGTTCGTTCGTGTTAGTCGATACCATGAAAGATAAAAATGAGAACCCTGCGATCAAATCTGCGTTGCAGATGTTCAACGGCAGGGTCATTAAGGAAGAATAATGGCTGCGTATACCGATTCTATTGAGAAACTGATCGAACGTCTGACTAAATTGCCCGGAGTCGGCAGGCGGAGCGCCGAGCGTATGGTCGGTTATATCTTAAATGCTTCAGCCGATGAAGTCAGGCTTTTATCCGATGCTCTCACCAAAGTTAAGGAGAATGTGCGTTTATGCCGTATTTGTAATAATTTGAGCGAACAGGACCTCTGTTCGATCTGTCAGGCCTCCCGGCGCAGGCATACGGTCATTTGCGTCGTGGAAAAAACTTCGGATGTTACGGTCCTTGAAAAGGCAAGCGCTTTTGACGGAAGCTATCATGTTTTAATGGGCTCGATCTCTCCCTTGGACGGAAAGGGGCCGCAGGACCTTAAGATCGACGGGCTCCTGAAACGTATCAAAGAAGATAATATAAAAGAGATCATTATCGCAACAGACGCCGATACCGAAGGCGAAACAACTGCGTTGTACCTGACAAAAGTTTTAAAACCCCTCGGCGTTCATTTGACGCGCATTGGCCTGGGGATCCCTGCCGGTTCAAACCTCGAATATGCAGACCCTGTCACGCTGACAAAATCCATTGAGGCGCGCCGCGCCCTATAACCCGTACGCCATGATCACTATTTCAAACGTATCAAAAAATTTCGGCCCCAAAGTCCTCTTTGAGAACATCTCATTGAGCATTAATCAGGGGGAGAAGATCGGTCTGATCGGGCCTAACGGCGCGGGAAAGAGTACGCTTTTCGGGCTGATCCTTCAGGAGGCAGAGCCTTCAAGCGGCACGGTGCAGATCAATAAAAACGTGCATATCGGGTATTTGCCGCAGGAAGCGAAGTTCCATTCCGATCATACGGTGCTTGCGGAGCTTACCGAAGGCGACGCGCGTATCCTTAAACTTAAAGAAGAAAAAGAGCAGCTCGAAGAAAAAGGCGAAGCGGCGTCCGTCCGTTACGGCGATGTTCTGCATCAGCTTGAGATCCTCGGTTTTTTTGAGCTGGAGCATAAAGCGGAGAAGATACTCTCCGGGCTTGGGTTCAAAGAGCGCGATTTTAGTAAGCCTATCACTGCTTTAAGCGGAGGGTGGCAGATGCGCGTGTTGTTAGCAAAACTGCTGACGTATCCGTACGATATCCTTTTATTGGACGAGCCTACGAACTATCTTGACCTTAACGCTGCGTTGTGGCTGAAAGATTATTTGGCAGGTTTTGACGGGACGTTCATCATGATCTCGCACGACAAAGCGTTCTTGACCGACGTAACGAATTACACGTTCATTCTGGAGAACGGGCGGATATTCCGCGTGCGCGGTAATTACGAGCATTACGAGCAGATCAAAGCGGAACGCAAGGTGCATCTTGCCAAGCAATATAAAGAGCAGGAAAAAAAGAGAGAACAGCTTGAGCGGTATGTTGAGCGGTTCCACGCGCAGCCGAACAAAGCGGCGTCGGTGCGTGCGAAACGGACTGCTTTGGAACGTCTTGAAGATGAAGCGGTTGAACTTCCGCCTGACACGCGCGAGAGCATTAAATCATTCAAATTCCCCGCGACGAAATCCAGCGGGCATATGATCGTTACTCTTGAGAACGTTTCAAAGGCTTACGGCGATGTGCGGGTTTATGATAACATTGATTTTGAGATCACCCGGGGAGAAAAAGCCGTGCTTGTCGGTGAGAACGGCGCGGGTAAATCGACGCTTTTAAAGATCCTTGCCGGGGTCGTTCCTATAGATTCGGGGCAGCGTAAACTCGGGCATACTGTCGCGGCAGGGTATTTTTCCCAGACAAGGCTCGATGTTTTGCATCCGGATAATACCGTTTTGCAGGAAGCCTACACCGCAGCGCCCGGTTATATGGCTGAAGAATCCATCCGCACGATCTTAGGGGCATTCTTATTCACCGGTGAAGATTCCGATAAAAAAGTAAAAGTCCTTTCGGGAGGGGAGAAAAGCCGGTTGATCCTCGCCAAGCTTCTGATCGATCCGCCGAACTTCCTTTTGCTCGATGAGCCGACAACGCACTTGG